>NZ_JBHYIQ010000153.1:0-17856 GCF_042739895.1 Amycolatopsis sp. NPDC059021 | reverse complement strand
ACGATCAACGTCCCGAACGGAGCGTTCGCGACAAGGGGACGTTTCCGGGCGCCACGGCGCGGCGGAACACGCCCGCGATGAGCCCGGCGCGACCGGGTGGGATAGATGTAGACGGTGACCAGACAACGATCACGCGCGGCTGACGGGGACAGCGTGTGGACGCGCCTGCGGCGCCGGTACCGGTGGTTCGACCACGTCGTGCGGGCCATCGAGCACTACGTCGACTACAACGGCTACCACTACGTGGCCTCGATCTCGTACTTCACGCTGACCTCGCTGGTGCCGATGCTGATGGTCGGGATGTCCGTGGCCGGGTTCGTGCTCGCCGGGCAGCCCGAGCTGCTGCAGACGATGCTGCACTCGGTCGCGCGAGCGGTGCCGGGGCCGTTCGGCGACAATCTGATCGCGCTGCTCACCGGGTTCATCGACCAGCGCACCAAGGTCGGCCTCGCGGGTCTCGCCATCGGGCTGTACTCCGGCTGGAACTGGATGAACGCGCTGCGGGACGCGCTGACCGCGATGTGGGACAAGCATCCGCCGCGGCAGCCGCTGCTGCGCACGATCGGCAAGGACCTGCTCGCCCTGCTGAGCCTGACCGCGGCGCTGATGGTGTCGTTCGCGCTGACCGCTTCCGGCGGCGCGCTCGGCGCCTTCCTGCTGCGCTTCAGCCCGCTCGCGCACGTCGGATGGGCGCACACCGTGGTCTCGGTGCTGTCCATCCCGGTCGCGCTGCTCGCCGACTGGCTCGTCTTCCTGTGGGTGTTCGCGAAGTTGCCGAGGGAGCCGGTCGGCGTGCGCAGCGCGATGCGCGGCGCGCTCGTCGCGGCGATCGGGTTCGAACTGCTGAAGCAGGCGGGCGGCGTCTTCATCGGCATCGTCGGCAAGTCGCCGACGGGGCTCGCGTTCGGCTCGGCGATCGGCATCCTGTTCTTCATCGCGCTGGTGTCGCGGATGGTCGTGGTGATCACGGCGTGGACCGCGACCGCGCACGACGCGCCCGTGAAGCAGCCGGCACCGCCGGGGCCCGCGGTGGTCCGGCCGGTGGTCCGCCCGCGCCGGGCGTCGCTGGCCTCGGCCGCGACCGGGGTGGTCACCGGGGTGGTGGCGACCCTCGCAGTGCTCCGTCTGCGCCGCAGGCCGTGACCACTCGCCGCGCGACAAGTGCGGAGCGGGGAACGCTCCTGCCAGGATGGGCTCCAGGACTGGCGAGGCCACTGGAGCGGGGGTTGTCGTGGCGACGGTGCTGATCTGTGTGTTGCCCGCCAAGGGACACGTCGGGCCGACCCTGCCCGCCGCGGAGGCGCTGGTCCGGGCCGGGCACACGGTCCGCGTGCTCACCGGGCGGCGCTACCTCGGGGACTTCGCCGCGGTGGGTGCCACGGCGGTGCCGCTGCCCGAGGAGTCGGATCTCGACGACGGGCGGTTCCCGGAACGCGAACGGCTGCGGGGCATCCGCCTGGCGCGGTTCGACCTCACCATGTTCGTGACCAGGATGGGCCCGCAGCTGGCGGCGATCGACGCGGAACTCGCCGCGCATCCGGTCGACGTCGTCCTCTGCGATCCGCTCCTCATGGCGGGTCTCCCGCTCACCATGCGCCGGCGTCGGCCGCCGGTGCTGGTGCTGGGTTTCCTCCCGCTGACCGTGCCGCTGCCGGGCCTCGCACCATCGCGGACGTTCGCCGACCACGCGCGGGCCCTGGTGACCAAGGCGATGATGCCCCTGGTGCTGCGGCCGGTGCAGGCGACCGCGGAACGGGAGGTGCGGGCGCTGACCGGCCGGGCACCGGACGTGCTGTTCCTGGACTGGCCGCTGGGCAGCGACGGGGTCCTGCAGATGACCTGCCGCGGATTCGAGGTCCCGCAAGGGGAACAGCCGATGCCGGTCGAGTTCGTCGGGCCGCTGTCGGCCAGTGACACCGGCAAGCACCGGCTCCCCGCCTGGTGGTCCGATGTGGACGGTGGTGCCCCGGTGGTGCTGGTGACCCAGGGATCGGTGGCCAACAACGATCTCGGGGACCTCGTCGTGCCGACGCTGAACGCGCTGGCCGGCCGGGACGTGCTGGCCGTCGTCTCCACCGGAGGCGCCGATCTGCCGGAAGACCGGCTGCCCGCCAACGCCCGTGCCGCGACGGCGCTCCCCTACGACGAGTTGCTTCCCCGGTGCGCGCTGATGGTCACCAACGGCGGATACGGCGGCGTGAACCACGCCCTGCGCCACGGGGTACCGCTGGTGTGCGTCGGCGCGACGGAGGACAAATCCGCGGTGGTGGCGCGGGTCCGCTGGTCCGGGGCGGGCATCGGCCTGACGCGGCGACGGGTGTCCGCGCGCACCGTGGGCAAAGCCATCGACCGTGTGCTGGGCGATCCACGCTATCGAGCACGGGCGCGGGCGCTCGCACAGGAAATCGCCGCCTGCCCCGGCACGGCAGGGGTCGTGGCCGCGGTCGAACGGGCTGCCGGACACGGCCGCCGACGAGACTGAGGACGCGGTTCAGTCGGCGGGCAACAAGGTTCCGAGCGGGCCGAGATCGAGGTTGAGGTCGGCGGCGGAGAGCCCGTAACGTTCGCGCAGTTCGGTCATCCGCTCGTCCAGGAGCAGCAAGGTCAAGCCGACCCGTTCCTCCTGGTCCTCGCTGAGATCGCCCTGGTCCACCCGGCGCAGCGCCTGCCGTTCCATCAGCTGGCGCAGCAGTTCGATGATGGTCAGGACCAGCTTCATCAGGTCCCGCTCGACGCTGTCCCGGTCGGTGTCGATCCGCTCGGTGAGAGTGTGCGAAGCCCGGCTCAGCGCGGCGTTGACCCGCTGGGCGTCCGACGTTTCATCCATCCGGCGCGCTCCTTCCCGGCATCCTGTCCAGAGGCGGGGTGCCCGCCCGGACCGAGGTGATCAACGCGCGCAACGACACGTGCACCAGATCCACCCCGGCGATGGACAGCAGCACGTCCCCCGTCAGCACCACACCGCCGGCCAGCAACCGGTCCAGGAGGTCGACCAGCGCGATCTCCCGGCCACCCCCCGGATCGCGGACGTCCCCGAATCCCGCCGTCCCGGCCGTCACGACCCGGCGCCCTCCGTCCCGGCGAGATCGGGCAGCGCGAACGAGTAAGGCACCCAGGGCCCGGTCAGCTCGACCCGGCAGTCCCGCGCTCCGGCGCGCACCTCCTCCGCCTTGGCCAGGAACGACCCGACACCGGCGTCGTCGACGAGGTAGGCGACGTTCAGCACGTTCTGCTCGCCGCCTCCGCTCAGCCGCGCACTCTGCGGCCGGTGCGCCCGCCGGTCCACCGCGAAATCGCGCAGCGCCTCGTCCACCTCCGCCGCGGACGCCTCGACACGGGCCCACCTTGCTTCCCTCGATCGCCGTTCGGCCAGCCGTTTACGCAGGTACGAGCGCCCGGGCGGGTCCGCCGAACCGGACGGAGCCGTCGGCGCGGGCTGCTCGGCGGTGCTCGCCGCGTAGACCTTGACGCCCCATTCCGACCGCCCTTCGACGCGGTCCAGCGCGGCGCCGATCCGCTCCGCGCCGGTCCGGAGCACGTCGTGGATCCGTTGCCGGTCAAGGTAGATCGTGGCCAGCCGGAACGGCAGCGTGGTCGCCCGCCGCGCCACCGCGGCCACCACGTCGTTGTGCCCGCGCGCGACCTCCTCGAGCCAGCCGAGATCCTCCAGGTTGGCCCGCAACGCCGCCTCGTCGAACTCGGCGGCGGGCACCGGGCTGACCACCGCGGTCAGCCCGGCACAGTCCACAGTGTCCACGTCGCCCCCATCGTCCACTGTGGACGCACCGAGGCCGGAGACGCCCGCGAGAGCGCCGGGCGGAAGCTGTTTGGCGACCGCGTAGCAGTACCAGACCCGTGCCCCGGCACTCATTTCCGCTCGTTCCCTTCGAGCCGTGCGACCTTCTCCCGCAGCTCGCGGTTCTCCGACTCCAGCTTCCCGGTCGCGGACGCCGAGGTCAGCGACGGATCGTGCTCCCACCAGTCGATCCCCATTTCCTTCGCCTTGTCGACCGAGGCCACCAGCAGCCGCAGTTTGATCGTCAGCAGCTCGATGTCCAGCAGGTTCACCTGGATGTCGCCCGCGATCACGATCCCCTTGTCCAGCACGCGTTCCAGGATGTCGGCCAGATTGGCTCCGGAGGAGCCGCCGCCGTACGCCGGCGGGCGGCCACCCGCCGAGCGGTTCACCGGGAGGGCCGGTTCGGCCATGAGTGCACCTTGCCTTTCCTGACGGGGCACCTTTCCTGACGGAGGCGGCGGCTCGCGGCCGGATCAGCGGGCCCCCGCGGGCTCCCGCTCGTCCTCCTCGTCGTAGTCCGGCTCCTCCTCGTCGTAATCCTCGTCGCCCTCCGCGGAAGGTTCCTCTTCTTCGTCCTCGGCGGGCTCTTCCTCAGGCTCGTCGCCTTCTTCGGGCTCTTCGGCCTCTTCGTCGTCCGGAGCCTCGTCCTCGTCGTACTCTTCGGGCTCCTCTTGCTCGGCTTCCTCGGCCTCCATCGCCTCCTCGTGCGTGCGGACGACCTCGCCGTCCCGGATCTCGCCACGCCAGCCCTCGCCGGAGGCCTCCCCCGCCATGGTGATGAAGCGGCGGTAGTGCTTGAGGTCGAGCCGGGCCCGCCTGCCCTGCGCACGCCAGATGTTCGCGGTCTTCTCGAACAACCCGGCCGGGTAGTACTCGATCAGCAGCAGGACCTTGGTCAGGTTCTCGCCGAGCGGATGGAAGGTCACGACGCCCTTGATGGTGCCCTTGGCCCCGTCGGTGGTCCAGACGATGCGCTGGTCCGGGATCTGCTCGGTGGTGGTCGCCTTCATCGAGCGGTTGGACCAGAAGATCTTGAACTTCCAGTTGCTCGTCACGTCGTCCGCGCGCTCGGCGCTCTTGACGCCCTTGGCGAAGGTGCTGAACTTCTGGTACTCGGTCCACTGGTCGTACGCTTCGCGCACCGGGACCCCGACGTCGATGTCCTCGACGATGGCGATCATCTTGCCGCCGGAGCCACTCTTGCGCCCGCCCCTCCGGAAAAGGCCGGTGATCTTGTCCTTGAGGGACTTCCCGGCGGTCTCGATCCCCGCCCTCGTCATCGATTTGCCCTCGGCCAGCTTGCCGCCGAAGCCGAGTGCGGTGCCGATACCGTCACCGTTCTCCGCGGCGTCGGTGAGCCGGTTGGTCATGTCCCCGAGCTTCCGGCCGGCGCTCGACATCAGCTGCTGCGCCTTCGCCTGCAGGAAGTCCTCCCCCGCGTGCAACAGTTCCTCGGTCGCCGGGTTCTTCGCCGCGTACTCGCGCAGCTTCGCGATCGGGCCGTCCTGTCCTTCGTTGCCTGCCACGGGTCACCTCCGCTTCGCCTGCGCGCCGCGGGAACCACCGCGGCCGCTGGTCTTCCGGGCCCCGGTGCTCTTGGCGGCGGCGCTCTTCGTCCCGGTGCTCTTGCGCGTGGCGGGTGTGCTCTTGGCCGTGCCGCCGCGCTTCGCCGCGGTGGTACGGGAACCGGCGCCACCCGTGGTCCGCTTGACGGCCGAGGTGGCCGCCTTCGCGGTACCGGCACCCGATCGGCTACCACGACGAGGCTTCCCGGTGTCCGTCTCCTCCTCGGATTCCGGGGTTTCCTCCTCGGTGTCCTCGTCGCCGCCGAGGCCGATACCGGACTGCACCGCGTTCAGCTTGTCGGTGTGCTGCCGCAGCGATCCGGCCATCCGGCCCGCCTGCGTGGCCGCCATGGTGATCGCCATCTTCTTGCCCGCGTCCAGCACCTGATCGCGCACCTGCCCCTTCAGCTCGCTGAACTGCTCGGACGAAGCGAGCTCCTCGGTCACGCCGGCGAGCAGTTTCCGCGGGCTCAGGTTCAGCTTCTTCCCGGCGAGACCCAGCCCCATGGCGATCGCCAGCTTGGCCTTTTTCCTTCTGCCCAGGACATATCCGCCGATGACCGCGGCGGCCACCTTCATTCCCGGAGACATGCGCCTCTCCTTTCGGTTCAGGTCGTGCTTTCGATCGGCCCCCCGCCGAGGTCTTCGAGTTCGTCGAGGAGTTCGTCCTCCCTGCGGTCGAATTCCGCTTCGGTGATCTCCCCCGCGAGCAACGCGTTCTCCCACCCGGCCAGCTCCTGGCCGATCCGCGCCCGGCGCTCGGCCAGCGCCGCGTCGGCGACCACGCCGACGCTCCAGGTCGCCACCCGGAGCGGCGCGAGCGGCAGCAACGCGAGTTCCCGGATCAGTCCCACGTCAGTCCCGGTTCCCGGCCGCGAAGCTGTAGGGCGGCAACGGTCCCCTCAACCGGACCTCCGCCACCGTGCCGAGCTTCCGCCTGAGGCGGTCGACGACCGCGGTGAACTCGTCGAGTCCGGCTCGGTCGACCAGGAACGAGCTGTTGAAGAAGCAGCCGTCGACCGGCGGCCCGCTGCTCTCCCGCACCGCGTGCTCGCCGAGCATCGCGCTGAGTGCCTCGCTGTCGCGTCGCTGCCGCTCGGCCAGCACGCCGGCCACCAGTTCACCGAAGCGGATCTGCTCGTCCCTCGTCCCGCCACCGCGCCCGCGCAGCTGCTCGTTCAGCTCGGCGAGTTCCTTGTCCTGCCGGAGCAACGCGCCGAGCACCGCGTCCTGCTGGTGCGCGACCTTCACGTTCATCTCCACCCGTCCGTCCAATTCGGACAGTGTGGCGCGGTAGTCGTCCTTGCGCGCGGCCACCGCGCCGGCGACCGTCTCCTCGTCCTCGGCGACGAGCCCGAACCGCATCGGCAGCACCGGGCCCTGCTCGATCAGCGCCTCCAGCACGTCCTGGTGTGCCTTGAGGTCCCGCCGTTTCGCCCGCAGATCCGGCGGTGCCTCACCGACCACCGCCTTGAGGCCGTCCGCGTCGACGGTCCGCACCGGTCCCGGTGTCTCGCCGACGCCGCGCAGCTCCGCCACGTCGGCCGGATGGGAGTCGAGGACGATTCCGTAGACGTAGGTGCTCATTCCTGACTCCCGCTGCCGCGCCGGGTGCCGCGTGCCTTGGGCCGCTGCGCCGGTTCCTTCTCCCGCTCCTCGCCCGCCTTCTTGAACTGCTCGGCGAACGTCTCCGCCGCGCCGGTCAGCGCCCCCTTCGACTTGCCCTTGGCGCCCTTCTCGGTCATGTCACCGACCAGATCGGGAAGCCCCTTCGCGCTGGAGGACTGTTGCAGATCCAGCCGGTTGCAGGCTTCGGCGAACCGCAGATAGGTGTCCACGCTGGCGACCACGATCCGCGCGTCGATGGTGAGCAGTTCGATGCCGACCAGCGAGACCCGGACGAAGACGTCGATCACCAGCCCCTTGTCCAGGATGAGATCGAGGATGTCGTACAGATTTCCGGAGCCGGCGCCACCGACGCCTTGCTGCCGTCCGGAAGACTGGGTTGTCGCTACCGTCATGGGGACCTGTTCCTCTCCTAGGCGTCCAGCCTGCCGCGGGCATAGCGGGCCACCCGTTCGTAGCCCGCGATCTCGCCGTCCGGCCCCAGCTGGATCCGATAGGTCGCCAGCACGCTGGTGGTATCGGGGATCCGCTCCAGCTCGACGACCTCCACCTTCACCTGCCATCCGTCGCCGGCACGGCCGAACGACGACACCGACTCGACCGATCGCCCGGTGAACTCCTCGAACTGATCCCGGGCACTCCGCATCAGTTCGGCGGGCGAGAGGCGCTTGGGCGTGCCGCCCGTGCTGCTGGCTGGTTTACGGTCGCTCTCGGCCATGGCGCCCGGCTACCCCTTCGCGTGAAGCCAAAACTCCGCGATTCCGGCTTCTCAGCGGCATTCGGCGCAGTGGCGCGCCGGAAACCGTTGCGCGACAAGCACAATGCGGATCCGGATGAGAGCTTCGGGTCCATCGGTCCCGATCACACCGGGTGGGCCATTCAGCTCACCACAGACGGCCGTCAGGGTGAAGGGCGGCCTCGTCGCCGGTCCGGCGCCACATCTAAGGCCCCCCGTAAGGCGTTGTCCCCATGCGCACCCGCCCTCGCCGGTGCCATGCTCGGAACCGTGATCGAGAAACCCCCGCCGGCTAGGCGCTCGGGCTGGTCTCCACCTCGTGGGTCTCGTCGAACAGCCGCAGTCGGTGCGCGGCGGCGGCGGCCTCACCGCGAGTGGAGACGCCGAGTTTGGCGAGGATTCGCGACACGTGGACGCTGGCGGTCTTACCGGCGATGAACAGCTGCTGCGCGATCTGGCGGTTGGACCGGCCCTCGGCGACCAGCCGGAGAACTTCGACCTCCCTGGGGGTGAGGCCGAGCTTCTCGACGGCAGGCCGGCGCGAGGCGGATTCCGGAGTGGCGAGGGGAATACGGGCGCGGCGGGCCAGCTGGTCCAGCTGCTCGCGCAGGGACCGGGCGCCGAGCCGGTCGGCTTCCTGGACCGCCGCGCCCAGCCACCGCGCCGCCGCGTCACGCTCGCCGCGCGCCGACGCGGCTTCGGCCGCCCGCATCCGCGCATGGCAGGCCTGGTAGGGCTGCCCGGCCTCGTCCCAGGCCGCAGCGACCTCCGGCCAGGCCGGGCTGGGCCGGTCGAAGGAGTCCAGCTCGGCGGCGAGCTGCGCGGCGGAGGCCCGCCAGGGCGGCGCGGTGGCGGGCAGGCCGTCCGCGACCTTGCGGATCGTGTCGAGCAGATCGTCCCCGGATCCGGTGTCCAGGGCCCGGTCCCGGAGGTACGCGTACGCCTCCAGCTGGGCGGCGGTGATCAGCAGGGCCCAGACCGAACTGACGCTCGTCCTGCTCGTCACGGCCTGCAACGCGGTGCCCGCCGCCGCGCGCGCATCGTCGATCCGGTTCTCGTGCATCGCGATCTGCGTCGTCAGCCGCGCCAGGGAAACCTCGGTCGGCAGCTCCTTGTTCAGTTCGCGCACCGCTTCGAGGTGCTCCTTCGCGGCGGCGAAATCACCACGCGCGACAGCCAGCTCCGCCCCGATCAGCCGCGGGGAGATCGCGAACATCCCTTCCGGACCGCGGGCGAGCGCTTCGGCGACCTGGGCCTCCGCCTCCGGCCAGCGTCCGACCGCGACCAGGACCGCGGCCCGCTGGGCGACCAGCACCACGCCCCAGGTCGCCGACGAACCCGCCCGGTCGGCCACCGCGGTGCCCGCGACGGTGGCATCGATGGCCTCCTCGTACCGGCCCGCCGACCACAGCATGAGCGCCAGGTGGACGTGGATGCGTTCCAGTTCGGAGAGCTGGCCGTGGCGCGCGGCCAGTGCCTTGAGCTCCCTCAGTTCGGCGAGCGCGCGCTCGTGGTCGCCCAGATCCGCGTGGACCACCGCCAGTGTGGTGCGGGCCGTGAGGGCCACCGCGACGTCGCCGAGTCCGGCCGCGATGTCCACCGCCTTCTGACAGATGTCGCGCGCACGGTCCGGCTGCCCCGTCGACAGCAGTGTCCGGCCGAGGATCTCGAACGCGGCCGCGCCGGACGCGGAAAGATCCGGCGGGGTGAGGCGGTAGGCCTCGTCGACGGCTTCCAGCGCGCCGGGCCTGCCGAGATTGATGCGGAGTTTGGCCTGCCGGGCCAGCAGGACCGTGGCGCGGGCGCGATCGAGGCTCCGGTCCGTCTCGTCCAGCGCGCGGTCGATCAGCTCCAGCGCGGTCTCCGGCTGCCCGGAATTCCAGGCCGCCAGTCCCGCGGCCTCCAGCACCTCAAGATGTCCGACGCCGGCGAGTTCGTCCGCGTTGCGTACCCAGGCCCACATTTCCAGCGCCCGCTCCAGCCACTGGTGCTGTTCGGCGAAGGCGCGCAGAGCTTCGGCGTTGCGTGCCGCCCGGATCAGCGCCGGGAGCGCCCGGTCGGGCTCCTCCGCGTGGCACCAGTGATGGGCGATCATGGCGTCGAGCCGGTCGGCGAACGTCAGCAGCGGATTGTCGGTGAGCACCTCGGCGTAGCGGCGGTGCAGTGCGAGGCGTTCCCCCGGCAGCAGGCTGCCGATCACCGCTTCCTGCAGCAGCGCGTGCCGGAACCGGTAACCCGCGCCGTCGGCCTCCAGTGCCTGACCGTCCACTGCGGCCCGTACCGCGTCGAACAGTGCGTCGTCCGGCATCGCCAGCACGGCGGCGAGCAGACGGTGCGAAACCGAGCGGCCGGCGACCGCGGCGGTGCGGATCACGCGCTGCGCGGGCTCGGGCAGCCGCTGGAGACGGGTGAGGAGCAGTTCGCGCAGTGAATGTCCGGAGTGGCCGGGACTCTCGGCGCGCAGGAGCTCCTCGACGAAGAACGCGTTCCCACCGGAACGTGCGAAGATCCGGTCCACCAGGGAGGCCGGTGCCGGTTCTCCGAGCCGTGCGGAAATCAGCTCGGCCGTCTGCGGTTTCGTGAACCGTGCCAGATCGAGGTGGCTCACTTCGCGAGCTCGTTCCAGTTCGGCGAGAAACGCGGCCAGCCGCTCGGCATACCGCGGGTCGTCGGACCGGTGGGTGAGCACGATCAGCACCCGGACCCCGCGCAGCACCCGGGCCAGCACGGCCAGCAGGTCCCGCGTCGACCGGTCGGACCAGTGCAGGTCCTCGATGATCAGCAGCACCGGGCGCTCCTGGCTCAACCGCTCCAGCAGCGCGGTGAACAGGTGGAACAGCTGGGCCTGGCCGGGCGGCTCCGGCTCGTCGCCGCCCGGCCGGTGTTCCGGCACCAGCCCGGCCAGTATGGGCCAGCCCGGCAGCAGCGCGGACAGCTCGCCGTCGCCGGTTTGACTCAGCAACTCCCGGAGCACCGAGACCACCGGGATGAGCGGGATCCCCTCCGAACCCAGCTCGACACACGCGCCGGTGAGCACCCGGAACCCGGACCCGGCCGCGGTGGCCGCGAACCGCCGGACCAGATGCGTCTTGCCGACCCCGGCCTCTCCGCCGAGCACCACGAACCGGGGCCTGCCCTCGGACACCGACTCGGCCGCGCGCCGCAGATGGCCGATCTCCTCGAAACGGTCGACGCCGCCGAGGTGCTCCTTGTCCATGGCCCCCACGCTACGAGCCGACGCGGAAAGAGCAAACACGATGATCTCGCGCCGGCACCGTCCGCACGCCTTGACCTTGACACTGTGACAAGGTCTTCACTGGGCGCAGGAGGTGGTACCCATCAACACGACACACACGAATTCCCAGGACACGCGCCTGCTCGGCGCTTTGGGCGCCGAGGACTCGTCGGTGCGTCTGCAGGCCGCGCTGGCGGCGGGCACGCACCCCGGCCCCGGCCCCGGCCTCGCCGACGCGCTCGTGGCACGGTGCGCGATCGAGCCGGACTTCTTCGTGCGCGACATGCTCACCTGGGCGCTGACCCGGCTCCCGGCCGGGAGCACGGTGCCCCGGCTCGTCGCGGAGCTGCGGTCCGAGCGCGCTCAGGCCCGTAGCCAGGCGCTGCACACGCTGTCCAAGATCGGGGACGGCGCCGCGTGGCCCGCGATCACGCGGTCGTTGCTGCACGACCCGGACGACGACGTCGCGCGGAGCGCGTGGCGGGCCGCCGTCGTCCTTGTGCCCCCGGCAGAGCGGCAAGGGCTGGCCACCGAACTGGCCACCCAGCTCGGCCGCGGCGACCGGGACGTGCAACTGAGCCTCAGCCGGGCGCTCGTCGCGCTCGGAGACGTGATCGCCCCCGCCCTGCGCACGGGGCTGGCGAACGCGGACCCGGACGTGCGCGCGCACGCCCGTGCCACGGAGCGGCTTCTGCACGACCCGGACGCCGGTTTCGAACTCGCTCTCGACGAGGCGAAACGGATCGTCGCGCTCGGCCCGGAACGCGCCGGGGGAACGGCGTGCTGATCGGTGAGGTGGCCCGCCGCTCCGGGGTGAGCACCCGGATGCTCAGGCACTACGACTCCCTCGGGCTGGTGCGGCCGACGGGCCGCACCGTGGGTGGCTACCGCGAGTACTCCGCCGACGACATCCGCCGGATCTTCCACGTGGAAGGCCTGCGGTCCCTCGGCTTGTCGCTGCGCCAGATCGGACGGGCGCTGGAGGATCCCGCCTTCACGCCGTCCGCTCTGGTCGGTGATCTCATCCGAAGGACCGAAGACCGGTTGAAGCGGGAGCAGGAGCTACTCGACCGGCTCCGCACGATCGACGCCTCGGCGCCCTTCGGCTGGGAGGGCGCCCTGCGCGTCGTCGAACTCCTGCACGGGCTCAACTCGCCCCACGCCGCACGCCGTCAGCAGGCTGTCCTCTCCCCTGTCGAAGACGTGCCGGTTCCGGCCGAGCTGCTGGCCAAGGCGGTCCTCACCGAGTCGGATCCCAATGTCGCCGGCGCCCTGCGGTGGGCGCTGGCGCGGGCGGGCGGTGACGGCGTGACGAGCGTGGCGTCCGGCGTGCGTTCGGAGAACGCCGACATCCGGCGGCGCGCGGTACTGGCCATCGCCGCGATGCCAGGGGACGAGGCGACCGGGGTGCTCGTGGAGGCACTCCGGGATCCGGACAGGACCGTGCGCGGGCACGCCGCACTGGCGGCGGGCAAGCGTGGCGAAACCGCGGCCGTGCCGGCACTCGTCGCCATGGTGGTCGAGGGCACGAACGACGTCGAGGCCGCCGAAGTGCTGGGCGCGCTGGCACTGGACCCCGAGTGCGCGGAGAGGATCATGGGCGCGCTCGACGGCGAACTCGCCGCGCACACCGAGGACTCCGCGGTCCGGATCCGCCTGACGCAGGCACTCGCCGAGATGCCCTTGCCCGGCGCGCGGGACGTCCTGCGGCAATTGGCTCATGACGACGACCGGGCCGTCGCCCTCATCGCCTCGGCCCTCGCGAGTGTGCTCGACGAGCGTTGACCTCGACCGAGCTTGAAGTTCTACCGTCGGCCGCATGACAGCGGACGAGCACCCATCGCCCCGGGCGGGCAGGCGCGAATGGCTGGCACTGGCCGCCCTCGCCCTGCCCACCCTGCTGATCGCACTGGACATGAACGTACTGGGACTGGCCGTGCCCGCGCTGAGCGCGGACCTGAAACCGACCGGGACCCAGCTGCTGTGGATCAACGACATCTACGGCTTCCTCATCGCCGGCTTCCTGATCACCATGGGCACCCTCGGCGACAAGATCGGCAGGCGCCGCCTGCTGCTGATCGGCGGCGCCGCGTTCGGCGCGGCCTCGGCCGTGGCCGCCTTCTCGACGAGCGCGGAGATGCTGATCGCCGCCCGCGCGGTGCTCGGCGTCGCCGGTGCGACCCTGATGCCGTCGACCATGTCGCTGATCCGGAACCTGTTCCACGATCCCGCGCAGCGCACCGTCGCCATCTCGGTGTGGATGACCAGCTTCACCGCGGGCAGCGCGCTCGGCCCGCTGCTCGGCGCGGTGTTGCTGGAGAACTTCTGGTGGGGCTCGGTGTTCCTGCTCAGTGTGCCGGTGATGGTGCTCCTGCTGGTGTGCGGCCCGATTCTCCTTCCCGAAAGCCGCAACGACGCGGCGGGCGGGGTCGATCTCGCGAGCGTCGCGCTGTCGCTGATCGGCATGCTCGCCACCGTCTACGGCCTCAAGAAGTTCGCGGAAACCGGATTCGGCTGGCCCGCCGCGGCCGCGTTCGCCGGTGGCCTGCTGATCCTGCACACCTTCGTCCGGCGCCAGCGCGCACTGCGCGAACCGTTGCTGGACCTGCGGCTGTTCGCCGACCGCGGGTTCACCGCCGCCATCACCGTGCAGACGCTGGCCGTGTTCGGCGTCGCGGGCGGGTTCTTCTTCGTCGCCCAGTACCTCCAGCTGGTGCTCGGGCTTTCCCCGCTGGAAGCCGGACTGTGGACGGTTCCGTCCACAGTGGCCGGGATCGCGGGCACCATGCTCGCCCCGGCCATCGTCCGGCGGTTGCGGGCCTCCGTCGTGCTCGGCGGCGGAATGCTGCTCGCCGTGGCCGGGTTCGTGCTGCTCACCTTCACCCGGCCGGACTCGGGCGTCGCCGTCGTGGTCACCGGATTCGCCTTGCTGTCCTTCGGTTTCGGCCCGGCGATGACGGTGACCACCGACCTGATCATGGCCTCCGCGCCACCCGAGCGCGCCGGCGCGGCGTCCGCCCTGTCGGAGACCGGCAGCGAGCTGGGCATGGCGCTGGGCATCGCCGTCCTCGGCAGCATCGGCACCGCCGTCTACCGGATCGGCGTGCGCGAGGGCACCCCGCACGGTGTTCCGCCCGAGCCCGCCGCTGTCGCACACGACACCCTCGGCGGCGCGGTCACCGTCGCCGCCGAACTGCCCGCGGGCATGGCCAGCCGCCTGCTCGCCGTCGCCAGGGTCGCGTTCACCGACGGCTTCCACGTCACCGCGTGGATCGGCGCCGCGATCACCGCCGGGCTGGCCGTACTCGCCATGGCGCTGCTCCGTCCCGCCGGCCCGGGGCCTCGGCCCGCCGCGGACGTGGTGTGTGGTGGTACGAAGGAAACGTGACCGATGCGGCCGATCGAGTAGTGGACGTCTACCGGCGTCACGCCTCCGCGTGGGCGGGCGCGCGCGGCACGCAGCCACGAGAAAGCGGATGGCTCGAGCGGTTCGCGAGCATGCTCGCGCCCGGCGCCACGGTGCTCGACATCGGCTGCGGATCGGGCGAGCCCATCGCCCGCCACCTCACCGGCCGGGGACATCGCGTCACCGGCGTCGACAGCTCCCCGGAGATGATCGCGCTGTTCCGGTCGAATCTGCCCGGCGCCTCCGCCGAGGTGGCCGACATGCGCTCGCTGCACCTGGGCCCCGAGTTCGGCGGGCTCGTCGCCTGGGACAGCTTCTTCCATCTGACACCCCGCGAGCAGCGCCTGATGTTCCCGGTCTTCCGCGAGCACGCCGCGCCGGGCGCGCCGCTTCTCTTCACCAGCGGAACCGCTTTCGGGGAGAGCATCGGCACCCTCGAAGGGGAGCCGCTCTATCACGCGAGCCTCGATCCCGGCGAGTACCGCCGCCTGCTCGCCCGCGCGGGTTTCGACGTCGTGGCCCACGTGGCCGCGGACCCGGATTGCGGTGCGCACACGGTCTGGCTGGCCCGCCGCCGATAGTCGTTCCTTCGCGAGGTGTCCACAAAGGACTAAATATGGGCCGCGCCCCGCAAGCGCTTACCCGATTCACGAACACCGATGTCCATGATGGTCCATTCGTCCCAACGCCGTCCCGGTCGGACAGGTTACTCACGGGTAAACGTCGACTCGCTTCCAAGGCTGCTCTATAACTTGTTCTAAATCCCTCAACGGCGAGGACTGTCACATGAGCGACAAACCCGTGTGGAGACCCACTTCTGACACCATATCCCGTCGCCTCTTCCTAGCAGGAACCGGTTCCATCCTGGCCGGAGCCGCTCTCGGCGGCCGTGCTGCCGCCGCGCCCGCGCGAACCGCCGGACTGTCCAGCGGGGCACACGTCTCCGCGCTGGTGATCGGTACCGGCTACGGCGGTTCGGTCGCCGCGCTGCGGCTCGCGCAGGCCGGCATCGACGTCGCCATGGTCGAGATGGGCATGGCCTGGGACACCCCCGGCTCCGACGGCAAGATCTTCGCCAACACGACCACGCCGGACCAGCGCTCGTTCTGGCTGCGCACCAGGACGAAGCAACCGCTTTCCAACTTCCTCGGATTCCCCCTCGACAAGGACGTCCCGCGCTACACCGGAATCCTCGACGCGGAGGAGTTCGGCGGGATCATCGTCTATCAAGGCCGCGGCGTCGGCGGCGGCTCGCTCGTCAACGGCGGCATGGCCGTCACGCCGAAACGGGAGAACTTCGGCGCGATCCTCCCGTCGGTGAACGCGAACGAGATGTACGACGTCTACTACCCGCGCGCCAACGAGGGTCTCGGCGTCGGCACCGTCCGCCCGGCCTGGTTCGACACCACCGACTGCTACCAGTACGCCCGCGTCGGCCGCAAACAGGCGCAGCGGTCCGGTTTCCCGTTCGTGTTCGTGCCCGACGTGTACGACTGGGACTACATGGAGCGGGAAGCGGCGGGCGCCGTGCCGAAGTCCGCGCTCGCCGGGGAAATCCTGTACGGCAACAACTACGGCAAGAAATCCCTGCAGAAGACCTACCTCCCGCGGATCGCCGCGACCGGCCGGGTCAGCATCTCGCCGCTGCACCGCGTGACGTCGGTGGCGCCCGCGCCGGGCGGCGGCTACACGGTCGCGATCGAACAGCTCACCACCGACGGCACGGTGTCCACGACGAAGACGGTGACCGCGGACAAGGTGTTCTTCGCCGCGGGCAGCGTCGGGACGAGCAAGCTGCTGGTGAAGCTGAAGGCCACCGGCGTGCTGCCGAACCTCAACGGCGAGGTCGGGAAGACCTGGGGCGACAACGGGAACGTCATGTGCGGGCGCGCCAACCACCTCTGGGACCCGACCGGCAGCCTCCAGGCGTCCATTCCCTGCGGCGGCATCGACAACTGGGCCGCCGGCGGCGCGTTCGCCGAAGTCGCCCCGCTGCCGACCGGGATCGAGACGTGGGCATCGTTCTACCTGTCCATCACGAAGAACCCGAACCGCGCGCAGTTCAGCTGGAATCCGTCGACGCAGCGCGTGGACCTGAACTGGCAGACCGCGTGGAAACAGCCCTCGATCGACATGGCGAAGTCCATTTTCGACAAGATCAACGCGACGGAGGGGACGATCTACCGGACCGATCTCTTCGGCGCGTACAAGATCTGGGGCGACCACCTCACCTACCACCCGCTCGGCGGCGCGGTGCTGAACAAGGCGACCGACAACTACGGCAGGCTCGCCGGGTATCCGGGCCTCTACGTCATCGACGGCGCCCTCATCCCGGGCAACACCAGCGTCAATCCCTTCGTCACCATCACGGCGCTGGCGGAACGCAACATCGAGAAGATCGTCGCGACGGACTTCTGATGGTCCGTGAAGGCCTCCTTCACAGCGCTCAACCTGGATCCGCCGGTGATTGTGGTGGGCGGGGTCGTGTCGTGGATGCGCAGATGCCCTCTGACCTGGGATGGTTGTTCTTGTCTAGGGAACAATGATCCGTGAGTGAGAGGGCATCTGCTGGATGCGATCGTCTCATACCGCTGGTGCGGTGTCGGTGAAGTTCGATGATCCGAATCTCGTGTCGTGCGCGGGAGTTGTGCCGTTGCTGCGGCTGGCGGAGAACGTTGGTCTCGGTGAGCTGGTCGCCGAGGGGGTCGATCTGGGGGTCCCGGCCGGGGCGAACAGTGACGCCAAAGCGCTGTCTGTCGTGGCGGGTATGGCTGCCGGGGCGGACTCGATCGATGATCTGGACGTGATCCGCCATGGTGGGATGTCCCGATTGTTCACCGGGATGAGAGCCCCGTCGACCTGTGGGAACTGGCTGCGCGGGTTCACTTACGGGCATGTCCGTCAGCTCGGCTCGGTCGCGGCCGAGGTGCTGGTGCGGCTGGCCGGGCGGGTGCCGCGGCTGCTGGCCGGGATCGACGGGCTGGCGTTCATCGACATCGACGCGAAGATCAAAGAAGTCTACGGAAACGCCAAGGACGGCACCGGCTACGCCTACAACGGTGTTTACGGCCTGAATCACCTGATCACCACGCTGTCCAGCCCGATCTGCGCGCCGGTGATCCTGACCGCGCAGCTGCGCAAGGGAAACACCGACTCCCGTCACGGTGCGGTCGCCATGCTGCGTGAGGCGGTCAACCTGGCCCGCCGGGCCGGCGCGACCGGGATGATCGTGGTGCGGGCGGACTCGGCGTTCTTCACCGGCCCGATCATCGCCGCGATCCGCAAAGCGGGTGCTTTCTTCTCCGTCACCGCCCAGAAAAACGTCGCGGTGCAGGCCGCAATCACCGAGATCGGTGAGGACCAGTGGACCGCGATCGAGTACCGGCACCCGGTATTCGACTCCGAGACCGGGGAGAAGATCACCCACGTCGAGATCGCCGAGACCACCCTGACCGCGTTCACCAACGCCACCGACAATCCCGGCCGGGC
>NZ_JBHYIQ010000152.1:7244-18069 GCF_042739895.1 Amycolatopsis sp. NPDC059021 | reverse complement strand
CGTTGAACGTCCCCAACGGAGCGTTCGCGACGCCGAAGCAGCGTCCGAGCACGGGGAGTCGCCCCACGAACCGGTGACGCTGGGCCGGAAGGTGCCGACTCGCCGAGCCGAAAGGGCAGAAATACCCGATTCCGCACAGGGAGAGACGAAAATGTCGGTGGTGAGAGTTTCACTGGAACGGTGAGGAAAGGAGGCACCGCCATGATCGACGAGCTGAACCATCGTGAGCGGGCCACCCTGCGAGCCGTGGCTGGGGGCCATGCCGAAATCAGTTGCAGCTGCGAGCCGGACCTGTTCATCGACGGGCTCGCCTGTTGTGACCAGCTGACCGCGCATCGCTTGGCGCGGTTGGGATTTGTCCGCCCTGCCAGAGCGGGCAAATGCGGGGAACGGGTCCCCGCGCTGCTGACCGAAAAGGGGTCCTCGGCACTCGCCGGGCCGGACGCGGCCGCCGCGTGAGCAACCACGGGGAAATCCGGTTGCCCCGGGAATGAACGACACCGCAGCATCGTGCGGTGGAGCTTTTCCTGGAAACTGCTCGGCTCGCCCTCCGGCGGTTCACGATCGAGGACGTCGACGCCATGTACGCGCTCGACAACGATCCGCGTGTCACGCGGTTCATCAACGGCGGCGCACCCGTCGACAGGGCGTACATCGCCGAAGACCTGATCCCGCACTACCTCACGCACTACGAGCGGTTCGAGGGTTACGGGTTCTGGGCGGCGGAAGAGCGAGACACCGGCGCGTTCCTCGGCTGGTTCCACTTCCGGCCCGAGGAAGACGCACCCGCCGACGAGCCCGAGCTGGGTTACCGCCTCAACCACGGCGCGTGGGGCAAGGGCTACGCCACCGAGGGCTCGCTCGCACTGCTGCACAAGGGATTCACCGAACTCGGCGTACGCCGGGTGGTCGCTTACACGATGGCAGTGAACGAGCGCTCACGCCGGGTGATGGAGAAGGTCGGCATGCGCTTCGTGCGGGCCTTCCACGAGGACTGGGCCGAACCGATCGAGGGCGCCGAGCACGGCGAGGTCGAGTACGCGATCACCCGCGCGGAGTGGGCGAATCGGCCTTGACCCAGCGCTCCCCTCGCTCGCGGGCCACTGCCTCGCCGCCGGTGAGGTCGGCCAGCCAGCCGTGAAAAGGCTCGCACTGGCCGGTGCCGAGCCCGATCTCGAAGTGGGCGTTGTCGTCGAACCAGGAGTCGTGCAGCAGGTAGGGCGAAGACCGCAGGTCGTTCTCCAGGCGTCCGGCGCGGCCGTAGTCGACGACGACCTCGACCAGGTGCAGCCGCCGGTACTCGGTGACCCCGACGACGTCGAGCGCCTCGGCCACGGCCTGGCCGTACGCGCGGATCAGCCCGCCCGCGCCGAGCAGCACACCGCCGAAGTAGCGAGTGACGACGGCCACGGTGTCGGTCAGATCGCGGCGGCGCAGCACCTCCAGCATGGGCGTGCCTGCCGTGCCCGCGGGCTCACCGTCGTCACTGGACCGCTGGGTGCGCCCGTCCGGGCCG
This sequence comes from Amycolatopsis sp. NPDC059021, assembly GCF_042739895.1. Classification (NCBI taxonomy): domain Bacteria; kingdom Bacillati; phylum Actinomycetota; class Actinomycetes; order Pseudonocardiales; family Pseudonocardiaceae; genus Amycolatopsis; species Amycolatopsis sp. NPDC059021. The sequence goes on along the minus strand of NZ_JBHYIQ010000152.1, from coordinate 16,553 downwards.
AGCACGAAGGCATGGCAGTGATGCCGCGCGCCGGGCTCGGCCTTGCGGCGCCGGGCGATCTCCTCACGCGCGGCGTCCGCGGTGTCGACCGGGGCGAGCGCGCAGAGGAACCGGGATCGCTTCACCTCGATCTCGTGCACCCCGGCACGAGCTACGGACAGGTAACGATCAGAACCGGTCATCCCGCCAGCTTCTCATCTCTCCCGCCCGCGTGAACACCCGGTGGCGCAGCACGTTTTCGCAGGTGGGCACGATTCCGCCCCGCCTGCGAGCAAGAGGTTCCGTCAGATGGGGAGTACCCCGTGAGCCGTCAACGTAAGCGTGGCATTTCCCACGCCCGGCCACCGGCGTATGTCGATAACGGCGAATTCACACTATCGTCATAAGACCCGGCGAACCCGGGAGTAACACGCGTGCCCCCTGACCGGCCCCCACCACAGTGGCTTGTCACACCCGGGCGCGTGCGCAGCACCACCACAGTTCGGCCGCCCAATGCTGTGCGGTCCTCCCGATGTCCGTCCCAGGACGGCCGTAATCCCTTCGCGGATAACGGTCTGGACGACGTCTTCGCTCTCGACTGACCATCGCGGTCCCGGACCACTTTGTTAACTGGTTCTGCTCGAACCACCTAATGGAGTGCGTGCCGGTCGCGCCGACGCCTTGGGAGGCGGCCAGCCGTGACCCACCGTACTAGTTCCGTCCCCCATCCGGGGGAAGAGCAGGCCAAGGGCCTGTACCGCACCGAATACGAACACGACGCCTGCGGTGTCGCGTTCGTCGCCGACCTGCAAGGTCGCCGGAACCATGCGATCGTGGCCAAAGCACTTGTCGCACTGCGGAATCTGGAACATCGCGGGGCACGTGGTGCCGAACCCGACACGGGTGACGGCGCGGGCCTGCTGATCCAGATCCCGGACGAGTTCTACCGCGCGGTCGCCGGCTTCGAACTGCCCGACGCGGGCGCGTACGCCGTCGGGACCGCTTTCCTGCCGACCGACGAGAAACGGCGCGGCCGCGCGATGAGCGCCATCGAGCGCATCGCGGGCGAAGAGGACATGCGCCTGCTCGGCTGGCGCGAACTGCCGGTCGACACCGACCACGTCGGCCCCACCGCGGCCGAGACGATGCCGCACTTCACCCAGCTCTTCCTCGCCGGGCGCCGGAACAATCTCGACGGGCTCGCCCTGGAGCGCGCGGCCTTCTGCGTTCGCAAGCGCGCCGAGCACGAGCTGGCCGAGGACGAGGTCTACTTCCCTTCCCTGTCCTCGCGCACGATCGTCTACAAGGGAATGCTGACCGAGCCGCAGGTCGAGAAGTTCTTCCCCGACCTCACCGACGAGCGCGTCACCAGCGCCATCGGCCTGGTGCACTCCCGCTTCTCCACCAACACGTTCCCCTCGTGGCCGCTGGCCCACCCGTACCGCTACGTCGCGCACAACGGCGAGATCAACACGCTGCGCGGCAACCGGAACTGGATGGACGCCCGCGAGGCGCTGCTCGGCACCGACCTGATTCCCGGTGACCTCAAGCGGATCTACCCGATCATCACCCGCGGCGCGAGCGACTCGGCTTCCTTCGACGAGGTGCTGGAGCTGCTGCACCTCGGCGGCCGGTCGCTGCCGCACTCGGTGCTGATGATGATCCCGGAGGCGTGGGAGAACCATCAGGAGATGGACCCCGCGCGTCGCGCGTTCTACGAGTTCCACTCGACGCTGATGGAGCCGTGGGACGGGCCGGCGCTAGTCGCCTTCACCGACGGCAGCCAGATCGGCGCGGTGCTGGACCGCAACGGCCTGCGCCCCGGCCGCTACTGGGTCACCGACGACGGCCTGGTGGTGCTCGCCAGCGAGGTCGGCGTGCTGGAGCTGGACCAGTCGACGATCGTCCGGAAAGGACGGTTGGAGCCGGGCCGGATGTTCCTCGTGGACACCGCCGAGGGGCGGATCATCGAGGACGAGGAGATCAAGACCGAGCTGGCCACCGCGCACCCGTACGACGAATGGGTCGACGCCGGGCTGCTGCGGCTGGAGGAACTTCCCGGCCGTGACCGCGAAATCCCGCTGCACGCGGCGCTCGTGCGCCGTCAGCAGGCCTTCGGCTACACCTCCGAGGAGCTCGAAACCATCCTCGAACCGATGGCCCGCACCGGCGCGGAGCCGATCGGCTCGATGGGCAACGACTCGCCGATCGCCACGCTTTCGAGCCGGTCGCGGCTGTTGTTCGACTACTTCATCCAGCTCTTCGCCCAGGTGACGAACCCGCCGCTGGACGCCATCCGCGAAGAGCTCGTCACGGCGCTCGGCACCCAGCTCGGCGCGGAGCCGAACCTGCTGGACGCGAACTCGAAGTCGTGCCGCCGGATCGTGCTGCCGTTCCCGGTGCTGGACAACGACCAGCTCGCGAAGCTCGTGCACGTCAACGACGACGGCGATCTGCCGGAGTTCCAGGCGGTCACCGTGCTCGGCCGGTACAACGTGCACGGCGGCGGCGCGGCGCTGCTGGAGCGGCTGGACGAGATCCGCGCCGAGGTGTCCGAGGCGATCGAAGACGGCGCGCGGCTGATCGTGCTGTCCGACCGCGGGGTCGACGAGGACCACGCGCCGATCCCCTCGCTGCTGCTCACCGGCGCGGTGCATCACCACCTGGTCCGCGAGAAGACCCGCACGCAGGTCGGCCTCATCGTCGAGGCGGGCGACGCGCGCGAGGTGCACCACATCGCGCTGCTCGTCGGCTACGGCGTCGCCGCGGTCAACCCGTACATGGCGATGGCGACGGTCGAGGAAATGGCGCTGCAGGGCCGGATTCCGGGCGTCACCGCGCAGCAGGCCACCCAGAACCTGATCAAGGCGCTGGGCAAGGGCGTGCGCAAGACGATGTCGAAGATGGGAGTGTCCACTGTGGCCTCCTACACCGGCGCGCAGATCTTCGAGGCGGTCGGGCTCGGCGAGGAGGTCATCGAGACCTGCTTCACCGGGACGACCTCGCGCCTCGGCGGCGTCGGCTTCGACACGATCGCCGACGAGGTCGCCCAGCGGCACCGCCACGCCTACCCCGCCGACGGTTTCCACGCCAACCACCGCGAGCTGGAAACCGGCGCGGACTACCAGTGGCGCCGCGAGGGCGAGCCGCACCTGTTCAACCCGCAGACCGTGTTCAAGCTCCAGCACTCGACCCGCAGCGGGAAGTACGAGATCTTCAAGGAGTACACGAAGGCGGTCGACGACCAGTCCGAGAAGCTGCTGACGCTGCGCGGGCTGTTCGATTTCAAGTACGGCAAGCGCGCACCGGTGCCGATCGAGGAGGTCGAGCCGGTCTCGGAGATCGTCAAGCGGTTCGCGACCGGCGCGATCTCCTACGGGTCGATCTCGGCGGAGATGCACGAAACCCTGGCCATCGCGATGAACCGGCTCGGCGGCAAGTCGAACACCGGTGAGGGCGGCGAGGATCCGGAGCGGCTCTACGATCCCGAGCGGCGCAGCGCGGTCAAGCAGGTCGCAAGTGGACGGTTCGGCGTCACGAGCGAGTACCTCGTCAACGCCGACGACATCCAGATCAAGATGGCGCAGGGCGCGAAGCCCGGCGAGGGCGGGCAGCTGCCCGGCCCGAAGGTGTACCCGTGGATCGCGAAGACGCGGCACTCGACGCCCGGTGTCGGGCTGATTTCCCCGCCGCCGCACCACGACATCTATTCCATCGAGGACCTGGCGCAGCTGATCCACGACCTCAAGAACGCCAACCCGAAGGCACGCATCCACGTGAAGCTCGTGTCCGAGGTCGGCGTCGGGACGGTCGCGGCCGGGGTGTCGAAGGCACACGCCGACGTCGTGCTCATCTCGGGCCACGACGGCGGGACGGGCGCGTCGCCGCTGTCCTCGATCAAGCACGCCGGTGGCCCGTGGGAACTCGGCCTGGCCGAGACGCAGCAGACGTTGCTGGCCAACCGGTTGCGTGACCGGATCGTGGTGCAGACCGACGGCCAGCTCAAGACCGGCCGGGACGTCGTCGTCGCGGCGCTGCTCGGCGCCGAGGAGTTCGGTTTCGCGACCGCGCCGCTGGTGGTGTCCGGCTGCATCATGATGCGGGTGTGTCACCTCGACACCTGTCCGGTGGGCGTGGCGACGCAGAACCCGAAGCTGCGCGAGAAGTTCAGCGGCAAGGCCGAGTACGTGGTGAACTTCTTCGAGTTCATCGCCCAGGAGGTCCGGGAGTACCTGGCGGAGCTGGGTTTCCGCTCGATCGCCGAGGCCGTCGGGCACGCCGAGTTCCTCGACAAGCGCAAGGCCGTCGAGCACTGGAAGGCGTCCGGTCTGGACCTGACGCCGATCTTCCACGTGCCCGAGATGGCGCCCGCCGGGCTGCGGCTCCAGCAGACGCAGCAGGACCACGGGCTGGAGAAGGCGCTCGACAACACGCTGATCCAGCTCGCCGAGGGCGCGCTGAACTCCGGCGACAAGGTGCGGCTGGAACTGCCGGTGCGCAACGTGAACCGGACCGTCGGCACCATGCTCGGGTCCGAGCTGACCAAGCGCTGGGGCGGAGAAGGCCTGCCGGACGACACGATCGACGTCACCTTCACCGGCACGGCGGGCCAGTCTTTCGGCGCGTTCGTGCCGAGCGGGATCACGCTGCGGCTGGTCGGCGACGGCAACGACTACGTCGGCAAGGGCCTGTCCGGTGGGCGGATCATCGTGCGGCCGCCGCATGAAGCGACGTACGCGGCCGAAGAGCACATCATCGCCGGGAACGTCATCGGCTACGGTGCGACGAGCGGCGAGATCTTCATCCGCGGCAAGGTCGGCGAGCGGTTCTGCGTGCGCAACTCGGGCGCGCTGGCCGTCGTCGAGGGCGTCGGTGATCACGGCGGCGAGTACATGACCGGGGGCCGGATGGTGGTGCTCGGCCAGATCGGGCGCAACTTCGCGGCCGGGATGTCCGGTGGTATCGCCTACGTGCTCGACCTGCCGGCGCACCGCGTGAACCCGGAGATGGTGGACATCGATCCGCTCGACTCCGAGGACGTCGCATTCCTGCGGTCCACTTTGGAGAAGTACTACAACGAAACGGAATCCGCCGTGGCGCGGGCCCTGCTGGCGGATTGGGACGCGGCCACCGACCGGTTCGGCAAGGTCATGCCGAAGGACTACAAGCGAGTGCTCGCCGCTCAGGCCAAGGCGGAGCGGGATGGGCGTGACGTGAACGAGGCGATCATGGAGGCGGCTCATGGCTGACAATCGCGAAGCTGGCTATGAGTGCCGACCGGCAGTGCTTGTGCGGGACACCCGCACCCGAGGGAGTGTCCCGCAGAACACGGAGGCGGCTCATGGCTGACCCCAAGGGTTTTCTGACCACCCCGCGCGAAACGCCGAAGAGCCGCCCGGTGGATCTGCGGCTGATGGACTGGCGCGAGGTCTACGAGGACTTCGCGACGACGAAGCTCCAGAAGCAGGCTGGGCGCTGCATGGACTGCGGGATCCCGTTCTGTCACCAGGGTTGCCCGCTCGGGAACCTCATCCCGGAGTGGAACACCCTGACGTGGCAGGAGGATTGGCGCGACGCGGCCGAGCGGCTGCACGCGACCAACAACTTCCCGGAGTTCACCGGCACGCTGTGTCCCGCGCCGTGTGAAACCGCTTGTGTGCTCGGGATCAACGACGATCCGGTGACGATCAAGCGGGTCGAGATCTCGATCATCGACCGGGCCTTCGAGGAGGGCTGGGTCACCCCGCAGGTCCCGGTGACGAAGACCGGCAAGAAGGTCGCCGTCGTCGGTTCGGGGCCGTCCGGACTTGCCGTGGCGCAGCAGTTGACGCGCGCGGGCCACAGCGTCGTGGTCTTCGAGCGTGCCGACAAGATCGGCGGGCTGCTGCGCTACGGCATCCCCGAGTTCAAAATGGAGAAGTCCCGTTTGGACCGTCGGCTCGACCAGATGCGGGCCGAGGGCACGGAATTCCGGACCTCGGTGAACGTCGGCGTGGACGTCACCGCGGAGGAACTGCGGTCCGCCTATGACGCCGTGGTGCTCGCGGGCGGGGCGACGGCGTGGCGGGATCTGCCGATCACTGGCCGCGAGCTGGACGGCATCCACCAGGCGATGGAGTTCCTGCCGCCCGCGAACCGGGTCGCGGCGGGCGAGCTGGACGTGTCGCCGTTCGACGCGGCCGGGCTCGACGTCGTCGTGATCGGTGGCGGTGACACGGGCGCGGACTGCGTCGGCACTTCGCATCGGCAGGGCGCGAAATCGGTGACACAGCTGGAAATCATGCCGCGTCCGCCGGAGTCGCGTTCGGACGCTCACCCGTGGCCGACGTACCCGATGATCTACCGGATCTCCTCGGCGCACGAGGAGGGTGGCGAACGGCTGTACTCGGTGAACACGCAGGAATTCCTGGGTGACGAGAATGGCCGCGTCCGGGCGCTTTCGCTGGTCGAGGTGCGCAACGAGGGCGGCAAGTTCGTCCCGGTCCCCGGGACCGAGCGGGAACTGCCCGCGCAGCTGGTGCTGCTCGCGATGGGCTTCGTCGGCCCGCAGCGGGAGGGCCTGTTGGAGTCGCTCGGCGTCGAGCTGGACCCGCGCGGGAATGTCGCGCGGGACAAGGACTTCCGCACCAGCCTGGACAACGTGTTCGTGGCAGGCGACATGGGCCGCGGCCAGTCGCTCATCGTGTGGGCCATCGCCGAGGGCCGCTCCGCGGCCTCCGCCGTCGACGCCTACCTGACCGGCCGGGACGTCCTCCCCGCCCCCATCCGCCCCACCGACCGCCCCATCTCCTGACCCGAAACGGCGATCTCGCGTGATCCGATGGAGATCTCGCGTGCTTGGACGGCATCCCCGGCCAAACACGCGAGATCTCCGTTCACGCACGCGAGATCGCCACTTGCGCACGCCTTCCCTTGCTCTTTTCGAGTGAAAGCGGGAAATGAGTGGCGGGGAGACGGTGACGGGGAGCAATCTGGATGTAGGGGACGCCGTCGGTGACGAGGGGGCTCGAGCCGGCGGCGTGCCGTCCAACCGGATGGCGATTCACTGGGGAAGGGGCCCGATCTTCGTGCTGTCACAGGCTTTTCTGCGCGTACAGGCCTGATTCTCCCGCGGTGCCGTTAAGGCCACCTTACGGGCGTCTGGAGCCCGTAAGGTGGCCTTAACGGTCTTTGGCCAGCAGGTCGAGGGCGAGCAGGCCCGCCCCGAGGCGGCCTGCCTCGGGGCCGAGTTTCGCGACGCGGAGTTCGGGCATCCGCTGGAAAGTCAGCGAGGCCGCCAGCCGTTCCCGCAGCGGCGCGACAACGTACTCCCCCGCCGCGAACAGGCCACCGCCGAGCACGATCACCTCGGGGCCGAGCAGCGTGAGCAAGGTGCGGAGGCCGCGCGCGAGCCCGTCCACCGCCTCGGACACCACGGCGCTCGCCACTGGATCGCCGTCCCGCGCGAGATCGATCACCGGCAACGCGCCGTCGACACCACGTTCCGCCCGTTCGGAGTAAAGCCGCGCGATCGCCGACGCCGAAGAACTCGCCTCCAGGCAACCGACCGCTCCACAGCCACACCGCAGCGAATGCCCGACGTCGATGTGCCCGATCTCCCCCGCGAGCCCGTGCGCCCGGTAGATCCGGCCGTCGAGCAGCAACGCCGCGGCGATCCCGGTCCCGACAGCGACGAACGCCGCGTCGGCACAGCCTTGCCCCGCCCCGACCCGGAACTCGGCCAGGCCGCCCGCGCTGACGTCGTGCCCGAAGGCGACCGGCAGCCCGAGCCGCGATTCCAGCAACGAGCCGAACGGGACGTCCCGCCAGTCGAGATTCGCCGAAAACCGCGCGACCCGCGCCTCTTCGTCGACGATCCCCGGCACCACGACACCCACCGCGCGCACCGACGTCCCGCTGCCCATCTCCCGGACCAGCGCGGTGACCTGCGCGGCCAGCGCCGTCCCGTCCGCGCCGCGTGCCGTTGGGACCTGCCGTTCTTCGAGGATGCCGAGCTGCGCGTCGAGCAGCGCGGCCTTGATCGTCGTACCGCCGACGTCGAGCGCGGCCACCGTGTCCATGACCGCATTGTGGCATCGAGGGCGTCACATCCAGCATCGTCACATTGACGCCCCCTTCACACGGACCTACTCTCAGACGGCCAGACGACGGAATCCGGAACGCGGTGAGAATCCGCGCGGTCGCGCCACTGTGACCCCCGAGGGGGAAGCCAGACCCGGAGCCGTCGAGCAGTTGTCCCCGACGAGGCCGCGCAAGCCCTAGGAGGTCACCGTGACGAACCCGGCGATCACAGCCGCCCCCATCCCGCTGCGGATCCCGATCCGCGAAATCGTGCCGTGGGCGGTGTTCGTCACCCTCCTCGCGCTGATCGCACTGTACTTCGTCAGCACCGAGCAGGGCGCGCTCTCGGTGTTCGCGAACACCTACGTCCACGAGTTCGTGCACGACGGCCGGCACCTGCTGGCCTTCCCCTGCCACTGAGCGGGGCCGCGCCACTCATGATGAGGACCTTGCTGGTCCGCGGGATGCTCGCGGGCCTGATCGCCGGTGTGCTCGCGTTCGTTTTCGCCTATCTCTTCGGTGAACCGTCGGTCAACGCGGCCATCGGTATCGAGGAGTCGGGCGGCGCCGCGCACTCCCATTCGCACGACCACGGCGCGGGCGCCGAGCCCGCAACCGCGCCCGCGCCCGCTGAGCACGAGGAGGAGGTCGTCCCGCGCGACATCCAGAGCACTCTCGGGCTCTTCGCGGGCGTCGCGGTGTACGGCGTCGCGATCGGTGGGCTGTTCTCGCTCGCCTTCGCGTTCGTCTACGGCAGGCTCGGCACGCTCCGACCTCGTGTCACGACGGCGCTGCTCACCGGCGGCGCCTTCGCGGTGGTCTTCCTGGTGCCGTTCCTGAAGTACCCGGCGAACCCGCCCGCGGTCGGCCAGGCGGGCACGATCGGGCAACGCACCGAACTGTACTTCGGTTTCGTCGCGATCTCCCTGCTGGCCGGGATTCTCGCCGCCGCCTTCGGCCGCAAACTCGCCGACGCGCTGGGCGCGTGGCGGGGCGGGCTGCTCGCGTGCGCCGGGTACGTCGTCGTGATGGCGGTGGCCGCGTGGCTGATGCCGGTGATCGACGAAGTCCCGGCGACGTTCCCGGGATCGACGCTGTGGAGTTTCCGTACCGCATCGGTGGGGACACAGCTGACTTTGTGGGTTTCCCTGGGCCTGATTTTCGGATTCCTCGCCGAAAAGGCGTTGACGAAGAAACCCGCCGAGGCCGTATCGGCGGCGTAACACCAGCCCCCTTACGGTGAATCCGCGCGTGCCCTTACTGACGGGC
>NZ_JBHYIQ010000152.1:0-7234 GCF_042739895.1 Amycolatopsis sp. NPDC059021 | reverse complement strand
GGTGGCTTCTGGGCGGTCTACCCCCCCCCCCCTGCTGGGCTCCCCGGGGCGCGCCCTTACTGACGGGCACGCGCGGATTCCGTACCGTTCGCGGCCATGAGGACGAGAGTCGCCGCGATGCGGCGTGTCGAAGCCGGTGCCGAACTCAAGGCGCGACGCGAGGAGCAGGGCCTGACCCTGCGGGAGGTCGCCTACAGGATCGACTACAACCCGGGCATGCTTTCCATGTGGGAACGGGGTTTGCGCTCCATGGACACCTGGGAAGCCGCGCTCTACCTCGGCGCGTGCGTGACTCCCATGCGCGAGGCCCTGCGCATCATCGACCTGCTTCAGCCACCCAGCGACCTGTACTGGGTCCGGCCGTACTTCGATCAGCCGACCGATCCGATGAAGTCGCTGATCATTCAGGAGAACCTCGCGAAGGCGATGGTCTCCTACGACCCGACGCGCATTCCCGGCTTGCACCAGACCGAGGACTACGCGCGAGCCATGTACAAGGACGAACCGCACTACACCAAAGAGCAGATCGATTATCACGTCAAGACACGTCTCGACCGGCAGAAGCTGTTGCAGCGACAGGACTCACCGCAGGCCGTGTTCTTCATCCACGAACACGCGCTCCAGACTACCGTGGGCACCTCTCAGGTCATGCACGAACAGATCCATTACCTCATGTTGTCCGCAACCTTGCCTCACTGCTCTATCCGGGTGGTCCCCGAGGCGAGTCCGGCAGGCAGGTCCCGCCGCTTTCCATTCCGGATCATGGAGTTCCCTGAACCGCGCCCCGCGATGGCCTACGCCGAAGTCGACACCGCGAAACTCCTCATCGAGGATCGTTCTGCGGTGGAGGCCTACTACTGTCTCGTTTCGCAACTGGAACAGTCTGCCCTGAATGAGGGACAATCACAGGACTGGCTCGTCCGGTTGGCGGACGAGTACGAGCGTATGAGGGAGTAACGCGATGGTGGCCCGCGAGCTGAACTGGTTCAAGAGCAGCCACAGCGACGTCGGGAACAGCGACTGCGTCGAAGTCGCCTTCGCTCCCCAGCTCACCGCGGTCCGCGACTCCAAGGCCCCCACCGGACACCTCACCCTCAGCCACCACGCCTGGACCACATTTCTCACCGCACTCAGGACGCGGTAGCACCATGACCTGGTTCAAGAGCAGCCACAGCGGCAAGGCCAACACCGACTGCGTCGAGGTCGCCTTCGCTACCCAGATCACGGCGGTCCGCGACTCCAAGGCCCCCACCGGACAACTGACCGTCAGCCACCGCGCCTGGGCGTCCTTCCTCGCCAGGGTCGCGCGGTAAACCACAGCGTGGTCGAATCGTTACCACGCCCGCTGCGGCCCCGGCTCTAGGATCTCCTGCGGGTCGGGGGATTCCGCAGGGGGAAACATGTCTCAGGAAGCCCTGCCCGCGTCACCACCGGCCCCGGTGGTACCCGGGCGAAACGGCTATGCCACCGCTTCGCTGTCCCTGGCGATCTTCGGGTTCACCGGCATTCCCGGGCTTCTCGGCGTGATCTTCGGGATCGTCGCGCTCGTGCAGCTCCGCCGGACCCGCCAAGCCGGACGTGGCTTCGCGATCACGGGCATCGTGCTCAGCGTGCTGTGGCTGGCCGGCGCCGTCTTCTGGATATTCGACGAGCTGGACGACCCTCCCGGATCGTACGGGCTTTACGCGCTCCAGAAGGGCGATTGCTTCGTGGAGGCCGTCCCGACCGGCACCAACGCGACAAAGGTGTCCTGCACCGAAGCGCACGACGCCGAAGTCATCGGCACAGTCGCACTCGCTGGTGACGCCTACCCCGGCGACAACCAGGTCAGTTCGCAGGCAGCGCTCGACTGCAACAGGCAGGCAGTCCACTTCTTCGACAAGAAGATCGCGCCTGGCGTGTACACGATCCCGCAGATACCGAGCGAACGGGCGTGGGACCACGGCGTCCGCACCGCGATGTGCCTGGCCTTCGGCTCCTCGGGACGGTTGTCGCAGCCCGTGCGCGACCTCATCCGCTGACTTCTCCCGGACCACGCAAGGAGACGTATGTCCGATTCACCCGTACCGAGAGCCGTACCGCCGTCCGGGCCGAGCTACGAGGACGCGCCGCCACCGCCGCCCCAGCCCGTCCCGCCGGGTACCAACGGGCTCGCCGTGGCGTCGCTGGTGCTGGGCATCGTCGGCGGGATCCTGCTGAGCGCGATCTTCGGGTTCGTCGCGTTGCGGCAGACCCGGCGGACCGGCCAGGCGGGCCGGAAACTGGCGATCGCCGGGCTGACGCTGAGCGGTGTGTGGCTCGCGGTGATCCTGATCGCGGTGACCGTCACGGCCACGGGTTCCCGGCAACTCGCGGACAACGAGCTGAGCGTTTTTTCGCTCAACGACGGGCAATGCTTCAACGCCACCGAAGTCAACAGCACGACCGTGGCGAAGACGCAGTGCACGGTCCCGCACGACAGCCAGGTCTTCGGCAAGGCGCTGCTGCCCGGCGCCGACGCCTACCCCGGCGAGGCGCAGCTCAAGAGCACCGGCCTGACGGAATGTCACGCGCAGGCGAAGGCGTTCTTCACCAACGGCGCCCCGGAAGGCCTGAAGCTGAACGTCTACTACCCGTCGGAAGCGGGCTGGCGCAGCCAGGTCCGCACCGCCGTCTGCGTGTTCCAAAGCGCCACCGGCCAGCTCTACCAACCCGTCCGCCCCTGACAACGCTCCGTGGGGGCCTCCCCGAGGGACTCTGGGTCCCTCAAGGAGGCCCCCACGGACCTCCGCACCCGACGGTGCCGCAGCGGGCGCCCACGCAGCCGCTGCGGCAGACGCACCGCGCACCCGGACGAGACGGCGGCCGGACGCGCCGCGCGACCGGCGCTCGACGGTGGCCGGGCGGGATGTGCCCCCAGGGACGCCTTCGGTGCGCTCACCGCACCGAGGGACGCCCCCGTCACACCCAACGCACCCACGGCCTCCCTCGGCGCCGCCCCACGCCCCACGCCCCCGCCCAACGCCGTGAAGGCCTCCTTCACAGCGCTCAGCGCCGGTAAGGAGTCCTTCACGGACCTGAGCGCTGGCATGGAGGCCTTCACGGAGCGCCGGGTGGGATGAAGGGGAGGGAGGACGGGGCGCCGGAGGTTAGGAGGTGCAGCAGCAGAGACGTGTCGAGGTGGGTGTCGACGGCGTCGGCGAGGCGGTCCAGCATGTCCTCGCGCAGCGCCGCGAAGCCGGGGGCGTCCGGGGCGGGCGTCCATGTGCGGCCCGCGGCGAGAGCGACTTCGGTGAGCCAGGCGCGGCGGAAGCCGTCGTTCTCGAACGCGCCGTGCCACGTCGTGCCCCACACCGAACCGACCCGGTAGCCGTCCAAAAAGGACTCCGCGTTCCCGGACAAAACAGCACTGCCGTGGTGGATTTCGTACGCCGCAACGTCGTGACCCCGCCACGAACCACTAGGCCGCCCGAGCACCTTCTCCCCGGAGAACGACACCCTCGTCGGCAGCAGACCCAAGCCGTCCACCTGACCGGCCAGCGACTCCACATCATCCACAATGGACTCGGCGAGCATCTGATAACCACCGCAGATACCGAGCACCGGTCGCCCCGCCGCAGCCCGCGCGGCCACCGCAGTGTCCAGACCGCGCGAGCGCAGCCAGCGCAGATCGTCCACTGTGGCCCGTGAACCCGGCAGCACGACCAAGTCCGCCGCCTCGACCACGTCGGGATCGGCGGTGAGCGTGACCGTGACGCCGGGTTCGGCCGCGAGCGCGTCGACGTCGGTGGCGTTGGAGGCGCGGGGAAAGCGCACCACAGCGACGCTCAGGCCGCCCCCGGTCTGTTCCCGGCGCCAGCCCGCCACGGCCAGCGCGTCCTCGGAGTCGATCCACACGCGGTCGAGCCACGGCAGCACACCCAGCACGGGGCGCCCGGTGACCTTCTCGATGCTGTCCAGCCCCGGCCGGAGCAGGCCGACATCGCCGCGGAACTTGTTGACGATCCAGCCCGCGACCAGCGCCTGGTCCTCGGCCGAAAGCAGCGCGAGCGTCCCGAACATCGCGGCGAGCACGCCGCCGCGATCGATGTCGCCGACCACCAGCACCGGCAGCGAAAACCGCCGCGCCAGGCCCATGTTGACGTAGTCGCCCGCCCGGAGGTTGATCTCGGCCGGGCTGCCGGCGCCCTCGCAGACCACGACGTCGAAGCGGCTGCTCAGCTCGGCGTACGCATCGAAGGCGATCGAAGCGAGCCCGGCGCGGCCGGTGGCGTACTCCCCCGCTTCGAGCGTCCCGAACGGCTTGCCCAGCGCGACGACGTGACTGCGCCGGTCGCTCCCCGGCTTGAGCAGCACCGGGTTCATCGCGGCCTCGGGCTCGACGCGCGCCGCGCGGGCCTGGAGCCACTGCGCGCGGCCGATCTCGGCGCCGTCCGCGCAGACCATCGAGTTGTTGGACATGTTCTGCGCCTTGAACGGCGCGACCCGCATCCCCTGGCGCGCCAGCCAGCGGCAGATCCCGGCGGTGACCAGGCTCTTTCCCGCGTCCGACGTCGTCCCCGCGATCAGCAGCCCGCTCACCGCGCAGCCACCGCCACGGCAACCGCCAGCGCCGCCGCACCGACCACTTTGGACAGCCGCACCGCGCGCCGGAGGTCGGCGGTCCCCGGCGCGCGCCCCTCGCCGAGCGTGCCGCGACGCTCGGTCCGGCCGCCGTAGCTGTTGGTCCCGCCGAGCTGCACGTCCAGTGCCCCGGCGAACGCGGCCTCGACCTGCCCCGCGTTGGGGCTCGGGTGCAGCGCGCCGTAGCGTCGCCAGACTCGCCACGTCCGGCGGACCTGTCCGCCGACGAGCGGCGCCGACAACGTCGTCAGCGCCGCACCGATCCGCGAAGGCACGAGATTCGCGACGTCGTCGGCGCGGGCCGAGGCCCAGCCGAAGCGTTCGTAGCGGGGCGAGCGGTAGCCGACCATCGCGTCGAGCGTGTTGAGCGCGCGGTAGCCGAGCAGGCCGGGAATCCCGCCGATCGCGCCCCAGAACAGCGGCGCGACCACGGCGTCGGAGGTGTTCTCGGCGATCGACTCGGTCGCGGCGCGGGCGAGTTCGGCGGAGTCCAACTCGGTGGCGTCGCGCGCGCAGAGGTGCGAAAGCCTTTCCCGCGCAGCGGGGACGTCGTCGCTTTCGAGCAGCCTGGCCATCTCGGCGCCTTCGGCCGCGAGGCCGCGTCCACCGAGGACGATCCACGTCGCGACGGCTGTCAGCGCGAAGCGCGCGAAGGGACGTCGTCGCGTCACGGCTTGAGCAGCGACGCCGAGTCCTGTCGCGGTGCCGACGCAGATCCCGGCGTACGCGGCTCCGCGCGGCTTCGAGTCCGCCCAGAGACGTCGCTCCAGCGCCGCCGCGGCCGTCCCGAACAGGGCGACCGGATGCCCGCGACGGGGGTCGCCCAGAAGTGCGTCGGCGGCGAATCCGGTGATCAATCCGGCCGTCGTGGCTGCTTGTCGGAGTGGCACGTGGCGAACCGTAGCGCGTGCACGACAATGCGGAGTATGACCAAGCTGACGCACCGGCTCGCCGGGTATCTCGAGACCCTGGCGCGGGCACTACGCCGGTACGGACGTGACGACGGCAAGGTGCTGGTCCTCGGCGGCGTGCGCTCCGGGAAATCACGGCACGCCGAACGGCTCGTCGCGCACCATCCCCACCTCGTCTACGTCGCGCCCGGCCTGCCGCCGAGCGCCGAGGACCCCGAGTGGGCCGCGCGCGTGGCCGCGCACAAGGCGAGAAGGCCGTCGCACTGGAAAACCGTCGAGACGACCGACCTGCCCGGCGTGTTGCGGAGCGCGACCGGGCCGGTACTCATCGACTGCCTCGGCACGTGGCTGAGCCGGGTGCTCGACGAGGTCGGCGCGTGGACGCAGAAATCCGGCTGGGAGCTCCGGCTGGACGAAAGGCTCGAGGATTTCCTGGTCGCATGGGCGCAGGCGCGGGTCCCGGTGGTCGCGGTCAGCAACGAGGTCGGCAGTGGTGTGGTGCCCGCGACGGTGTCCGGGCGGCTGTTCCGTGATGTGCTGGGCGCGCTCAACAGCCGCGTGTCCGCCGAGTCCGACCGGGTGCTCCTGGTCGTCGCCGGCCGCGTACTCGATCTGCCGTAGGGAGTTCCGCCATGCGTTTCGACATCCCCGTCCCGGACGCCGCCGCCCGCGCCGCCGCGCGGGAGCGGCTCGACGGGCTGGTCAAACCGGTCGGCTCGCTGGGACGGCTGGAGGAGATCGCGGCCTGGCTGAGCGCCGCGCACGGCTGTGTGCCGCCCCGGCCGATCTCGGACGTCCGCGTCGTGGTGTTCGCCGGCGACCACGGCGTGTCCGCGCTTTCGGCGTATCCGCGCGAGGTCACCGGCGCGATGGTGCGGGTGTTCCTGGCCGGGCGCAGCGGGGTGAACGTGCTCGCCGCGCAGGTCGGCGCCCGGGTGCGGGTCGCGGACATCACGGTCGATTGGGACGCTTCGGATATTCCGGATTCCGTGCTGGCGCACAAGATCCGGCGGGGTTCGGGCTCCATCGACGTCGAGGACGCGCTCCTGCCTGGTGAGGCCGTTCGCGCGTTCGAGGCGGGTCTTTCGCTCGCGGACGAGGAGATCTCGACCGGGGCCGAGCTGCTGATCCCGGGCGACATGGGGATCGGGAACACGGCCGTGTGCGCGGCGCTGGTGGCGGCGTCGCTGGGTCTGCCCGCCGCGGAGGTTGTCGGGACCGGGACGGGCGTGGACTCCGACGGTCTCGCGCGGAAGGTCGAGGCGGTGTCGGCGGCTCTCGCGCGTGCTGCGGGACGCGTCGAGGATCCGTTCTCGCGGCTGACGGTGCTGGGAAGCGCGTGCGCGGCGGCCACCGCCGGTTTTCTGGTGCAGGCGGCGGTGCGTTCGGTACCGGTGCTGCTCGACGGTGTGTTCTCGGGCGCCGCGGCGCTGGTCGCGCGGGACATCGCGCCGGGAGCGGAACGGTGGTGGCTGGCCGGGCACCGCTCGACCGAGCCGTCGCAAGCGTTTGCGTTGGAGGCGCTGGGCCTGGAGCCGATCCTCGACCTCGGCTTGCGGCTCGGCGAAGGCAGCGGCGCGGTGCAGGCCGTCCCGACGCTGCGGGCCGCGCAGGCGATCCTCGCCGACATGGGCCTGCTCGCGGACCTCACGTGACGCGCTCGCTCGCGGTGGCCAATGTGCTGAAGGGCGCTTTCGGTGCATTGGGTGCACTGAAAGCTG
>NZ_JBHYIQ010000151.1:4096-18455 GCF_042739895.1 Amycolatopsis sp. NPDC059021 | reverse complement strand
AGGCCGGGCTCCGCGCCGCGGGGGGCGCCCCCCGGGCGGGACCGGGCGCGCCGGGGGGCGCCCCCCACGGACCACGCGCCCAGGTCGGCGAGCGCCAGGACGGCGGACGGTCGCGGCGGCAAGCGTGAGTAAAGGTCCCTTGCTCCCGCCGCACCGGGTTTCCGCGCCATGACCAGCGAGTCTTCTCGATCGTGGACCGCGCGGGGGGGGGGGCGGGCCCCCCCGCGCGGGGGCGCGGGCTGATTGACCCCGGCCCCGGCGGGGGGGCGGGTACGCTCACCGCCCGTGCGGTCCACGATCGAATGTCCCCCCGGCCTCGTCTGCGCGGCGTTCGGCCGGGCCGAGGGCGAGCTCGAAGCGCTGCCGGATTCGGCGGCGTGGCGGTGTGGCGACATCGTGCTCAAACCGGTGACCGACAAGGCCGCCACGCTGTGGACCGCCCGCGCGCTCGACCACGTCGACGAGCCGGGGCTGCGGGTGGCCAAGCCCGTCCGGTCCACCGACGGGCGCATCATCGTCGGCGGCTGGTCGGCGACGCGGTTCGTGCCGGGGACACCCGAGCATCGCTTCGACGAAGTCGTGCTCGCCGCCGTCAAACTGCATAGAGCCACCGTCGATCTGCCCCGACCGGATTTTCTCGCCCAGCGCAAGGACGTCGACGCCGTCGCCGACCGTATCGCCTGGGGCGAGCTGGAGCTTCCCCTCGACGAGACCAAGGGCGGCCGCTGGTTCGAGGTGCTCGCCGCCGCCCGCCGGCCGATCTCGCTGCCGGACCAGGTGGCCCACGGCGAGTTGCTCGCCGGCTTGCTGTTCGACGGCGACACCGCGCCTGGGCTCGTCGACTTCGTGCCCTACTACCGGCCCGGCGAGTGGGGCGCGGCGATCGCCGCCGTCGACGCGCTCGCCTGGGGCGGCGCGACTATGGCCCTGCTCGACCGCTGGGCCCACTTGCCGGAATGGCCGCAGCTGCTGCTGCGCGCGGTGCTGTTCCGTCTCGCCGCCAACGCCCTGAACCCGCGGTCCACCCGCGCCGCCCTCGACGGTCTGCGCGCCGCCGCCCGCGAGGTCAGCGAAGTCCTCTGACCCGGCGAGCCGGCAGCTCATTCCATGCGCATCGCGGCCAGCCTGGACGCGCCGCGCAGCGACGGCAGGGTCACCACGGTCACGAGCAGCACGAGCGCGGCGGCCGCGGCGCTGAGCACCCCGACCGCGAGCCAGTCGATGGTGAAGCTCGCGTGGGTGAGGCGGGTGCCGAGCGCGGAGAGTCCGATCCCGGTCACTACGGCGGTCACGATGCCGAGCACCAGCGGGATCGCGTTCTGCCACACCACCGACCGCGCCAGCACCCGCACCGGGACACCCGCCGCGGCGAGCATCGCGATCGTGCGCCGTCGTTCCCGCAGCTGCTCCAGTCCCAGCACGAGCAGGCTGACCCCGGCCAGCAGCAGGGTGAACGCCGCTCCGGTGAGCAGCCCGGCCCGGATCGCGAGGTAGGCCCGCTGACTCTTGGAGAGCTGGTACGTGCTCGACACGAACAGCGAGGCGTGCCAGGTCAGCGGCGCGAGCGCGTTGCGAGCGTGCTCGGCGAAGTCCGGGTCGTGCGACGTCGCTTGGATGGTCCCGGACGCCCACACCCGGCTCAGGTCGAGCCCGGCCATGGCGCCCGGCGTCGCCATGACGGTGGTGCCCTGCAACGGGCTGTCCGTCTCCCGCGGCGTGGCCGAGATGAGGCGGGGCACGATCCAGGTACCGAGTGGCCGGTGGCTGTCGTCGTAGTAGCTGACCGAGTACGGCTGTCCCGAGTGGAGGGGACTGGACACGGGTGTGCGCTGGTTGAGGTAGGCATCCCCGTCCCGGCAGTCCGGCAGTCCGGCCGCTCGCCACGTGGCGCAGTCGGCGATGGCCACGTCGGTGGTCGTGGTGGTGCCCGGGTAGTGCAAGGACACGTGCTGTGTCAGGTACGGGCGGCCGATCCCGGGCACGGTGGCCAGCGCGGCCACCGCCGCGTCGGCGGCTCGGGCGTCGGTGGTCAGCCACAGCTGGGTGGGCTTCTTCGACGGCAACGGGCCGGGGTCGTACGCGGCGGCCTGCCCGGCCAGCAGCGACTGCACCGCGATCGCCCCGGCCAGTACCACCGCGAGCCCCGCGACGACGCGCGCCGGGGTACCGCTGTCGAGCTGCAGGCGCCGCACGGCGAGCTGGAACGCCGGACGGCCGCCGTGGAACCGCGCCACCGCGCGCTCCAGCAGCCACGGCAGCAACGCGGGCACACCGATCAGCAGCAGGGTCACCCCGGTCGCGACCAACGTCGTCGTGAGCCGCGAGTTCTCGCCCCGCAACGACAACAGCGACAGTGACGCCACACCCCCGGCGATCGGCACCAGCCGCCACCACAGCCGCCGACGGACCGGTTTCGTGTGCCGGACGACGCCGAGCGGTTCGATCGCTGTGCCGCGCAACGCGACCAGCGCGCTGAGCACGGACAACGCGGGTACGACGAGCACGATCACGACCACCAGCGGCCACGGCGGCGTGACGTCGCTGACGAACAGGCTGCCGTCGCGCACCCGCACGGACGGGGCCAGCTGCCGCAGCAGCAGGAACGCCCCGGTGCCGAGTGCCAGGCCGGTCGCGGCGGTCACCAGTGATTCGGCGGCGGCGATCCGGCGCACCTGCGGCAGGTCCGAGCCGACCAGCCGGAGCGCGGCGAGCCGCCGGTCCCGTTCCGCGCCCGCGATCCGCGCGGACGTCGCGACGAACACGAACACCGGCGCCAGCAGGGAAACGATGCCGATCAGCAGCAGCGCGAGCAGGCCGGAGTCGAGGTCGTCCGGCTCGCCAGGGGCGCCGAAGGAGTAGATCTGCTTGCCCACCAAGGACTCGTCGGTACCGATGTACGCGCGCAGGTCGTCCGGGTTGACCAACCCCGCCTGTCCGATGGTCCCGGCCGGCCGCTCGGCGAAACGCGGTCGCAGCAGCGCGCCGCTGTCGGAACGCAGTAGTTCGGCGAGCGCGGGGGACAGGATCATCTCGTCCGGCGCGGGCACCCGGTCGAGTCCGGGCGGTACCGGCGAGTTCGGGCCGTTCGCGTGCACGTACCGGACCGCGATGCTCTGGTCCCGGAGCGAGGTGCCTCTGTCCAGCAGGGAAAGCGGAGCCACTCCGGCGATCGGGGTCTCGGCGGGGACGCCGGCGAGCAGGCGGGCGCCGCGTTCGGAGACCGCGTGGTTGGCCGACGCCGCGAACAGCAGCACGGTGACCGCGACGCCGACGCCGATCGTGCCGAGGACGAGCCGGGCGATCCCGGTCCGGGAGGTCCGGCCGCCCCCGACGGCCAGCCGGAACCCCAGTGCCAGATCGGCGGCCCAGGCGGAGAAACCCCCGCGCCTCATCGCGCGGTCCCGCTCAGCTCGGCGGCGGGCAGGCCGACCTGACGCGATTTCCCGTCCCGCACCACGATTTCGCGGTCGGAGTAGGCGGCCACCCTCGGCTCGTGCGTCACCAGCAGGACGGCCGCACCGGTCTGCTTCGCGGCGTTGGTGAGCAGCCGCATGACGCGCTCGCCGTTGAGCGAGTCGAGCGCGCCGGTCGGCTCGTCCGCGAACACCACCTTCGGCTCGGTCACCAGCGCCCGCGCGACGGCGGCCCGCTGCCCCTGACCACCGGACACCTCGCCGGGGCGCTTGTCGGCGATGTCGCCGACTTCGAGGCGGTCCAGCCATTCACGCGCGAGCTTCTCCGCAGGACGCCGTCGCTGTCCGTCGAGCCGCATCGGCAGTGCGACGTTCTCCAGGCAGGTCAGCTCCGGCACGAGTTGCCCGAACTGGAAGACGAAGCCGAAATCGGTGCGCCGCAACGCACTGCGTTCGCGATCCGGCATCGCCGACAGCATGTGCCCGGCGTAGCGGACTTCGCCGCTGTCCGGCTGGATGATCCCGGCCAGGCAGTGCAGCAGGGTCGATTTCCCGGAGCCCGAAGGCCCCATCACCGCGACGACCTCGCCGGGGTAGAGGTCCATCCCGGCGCCGTCGAGCGCCTGTGTCGGCCCGAAGGCCTTGCGCAGGCCGATGCCGCTGAGCAGCGGCGCGCCCCCGGTCGTGTCCATGAGATTCCCTTTGCTCTTCGTGCTGTTCACGGCTTCAGCTGTCCCGCCAGTTCGTCCAGCCGGGCCGCGGTGAGTTCGAGCCACCGCAGATCCGCCTCGAGGTGGAACAGGGCGTGGTCGCAGATGAGCTGGTCGGCCAGGTCGCCCTCGGTCTTGCGGGTGGTCAGCTTCCGCATCGCGCGCAGGTGCTCGGCACGCTGCGCGTCGAGTACGTCGGTGGCGCTGCGCTCGGAGAGCAGGGCGAGAACGACCTTGGTGTACAAGGTGTTCTGGAGATACAGCGACGGGTTCTCGGGTGTGCCGAGCCACTCTGCGACGTTTGTCACCCCGGCGTCGGTGATCGCGTAGCGCTTGCGATCGGGGCCGTCGCCCGGCTCGATCCCCTTCTCCTCGACGAGTCCGTTGCGCAGCAGCCGCGAGAGCGTCGAATACACCTGCCCGTAGTGCAGCGGACGATCTTGCTGGAAGCGCTCGTCGTAGAGCCGCTTGAGGTCATAGCCGTATTTCGGCCCGCTCTCCAGCAGCCCGAGCAACGTGTTCGCGATCGACATGCGGAGGACAGTACACGGGGTGTATACCTCGCGTCTATACACCCCGTTTATAGCCGTTGATCAGGGCGCTGCCTCACCGCGTGGACATCCGGATGGGGGAGCAATGTCAAACGCCTGAAACATTCGAGCCGTTCTAGGTAACACGGCCTCCTTAGCTTCGAAGCACCCGAAGCCCGAGGAGACGCCATGACGCAGGTGACCGCGGTCACGACCGCCGTGGACACGCACTGCCCGTACTGCGCCCTGCAGTGCGGGATGCGGCTCGACGGCGCCCGGGTGTCCCCGCGCGACTTCCCCGTCAACGACGGTGGCCTCTGTCAGAAGGGCTGGACCTCGGGTGAGCTGCTGCGGAATCCGTCGCGGCTGACCACGCCGCTGGTGCGCGTGGACGGCGAACTGCGCCCGGCGAGCTGGGACGACGCGCTCGACCTCGTCGCGCGGCGCCTCGCGGGCCTGCGCGCCGAACACGGCGCGGACTCGGTCGCGGTGTTCGGCGGCGGCGGGCTGACGAACGAGAAGGCGTACCTGCTCGGAAAATTCGCCCGCGTCGCGCTCGGTACTTCGCAAATCGACTACAACGGACGATTCTGCATGTCCTCGGCGGCCGCCGCCGGGATCCGCGCGTTCGGTGCCGACCGCGGGATGCCGTTCCCGGTCACCGACCTCGCCGGGGCCGACGCGATCCTCCTCGCCGGCGCCAACCCGGCCGAGACGATGCCGCCGTTCCTCCAGCACCTGCGCGGCGCCGAGCTGATCGTCGTCGATCCCCGCCGTACCGCGACCGCCGAGCAGGCCGCGCTGCACCTCGCCCCGGCGCCGGGCACGGACCTCGCGCTGGCGCTGGGCATCCTGCACGCCGTGGTCGCCGACGGGTACCTCAAGCAGTCCTATGTGGACGAGCGGACCACCGGATTCGCCGAGGTGTGGCGGATCGTGGCGTCGTGGTGGCCCGAGTACGCCGAGCGGGTCACCGGGGTGGCCGCCGCCGACCAGCGCAAGGCCGCCGCGCTCCTGGCAGGCGCCCGCAACGCCTACGTCCTCACCGCACGCGGAACAGAGCAGCACGCCACCGGGACCGCGAATGTCGGCGCCTGGATCAATCTGGCGCTGGCGCTGGGCCTGCCCGGCCGCGAAGGCTCCGGTTTCGGCTGTCTTACCGGCCAGGGCAACGGCCAGGGCGGGCGGGAGCACGGTCAGAAGGCCGATCAGCTCCCCGGTTACCGCAAGATCGACGACCCCGCCGCGCGGGAATACGTCGCCGGTGTCTGGGGTGTGCCGGAGGAAACGCTGCCGGGGCCGGGACGTTCGGCCACCGAACTGCTCGACGCGCTGGGTCGCGAGGACGGTCCGAAGGGACTGCTCGTGTTCGGCAGCAACGTCGTCGTCTCTGCGCCGCGTTCCTCCGGTGTCCAAGAGCGACTGTCCGCAGTGGACTTTCTGGTGGTCGCGGACTTCGTGCTCTCGGAGACCGCGGCGATGGCCGACGTCGTGCTCCCGGTCACCCAGTGGGCCGAGGAGGACGGCACGCTCACCAATCTCGAAGGCCGGATCCTGTTGCGGCGCAAGTCGATCGACGCGCCCTCCGGAGTCCGCACCGACCTCGACGTCATCTCCGGGCTGGCGAGCAGGCTCGGTCAGCCCGCCGAGCGATTCCCTGTCGACGCGGAAAGTGTGTTCACCGAGCTGCGGGTCGCGTCGAAGGGCGGAGTCGCCGACTACTCCGGCGTCAGCTACGAGCGGTTGCGTTCCGGCGAGGCGCTGCACTGGCCGGTGCCCGCCGAAGACCACCCGGGGACGCCGCGCATGTTCCTCGACCGCTTCGCGCACCCGGACGGCCGAGCACGGTTCGTCCCGGTCGACCACAGTGGACCCGCGGAGCTGCCCGACGCCGAGTTTCCCCTGCAGGCCACCACGGGGCGGGTACTCCAGCACTACCAGTCCGGTGCGCAGACGCGCCGGATCGCCGAACTGCTCGACGTCGTCCCGGAGGCGTTCGTCGAGGTACACCCGGACACCGCGGCGCGGCACGGGCTCGCCGAGGGCGACCTGGCGCGGGTGCGTTCGCGGCGCGGCGAGACCACGGCGCGGGTGCGCTGCGTCGGCACGCTCCGGCCGGACCTGGTCTTCCTGCCCTTCCACTTCCCCGGCGAGGGGCGGGCGAACCTGCTCACCAATCCGGCGCTGGATCCGGTGAGCCGGATGCCGGAGTTCAAGGTCTGTGCCGTCTCTCTGTCCCCTTTGGAAGGTGCTTCCGCATGAGCGAAGCTTGCGAGCGAATCATGGATGTCATGCGCCAAAAGGGATTTAACACTGTCTCGCGGAGCGAGGCGATCGCATGAGCCCCAGGGATGTCGTGATCGTCGGCTATGGCATGGCCGGCGCCCGGCTGGCCGACGAGATCCGCCGCCGCGATCCCGGCGCGGACCGGGTGCGGCTGACCGTGCTCGGCGCCGAACCGCACCCGGCGTACAACCGGGTCCTGCTCTCCGCGGTCGTCGCGGGCGGGATGACCGCGGAAAGCGTCCAGCTGCACGACACGGGCTGGGCCGAGAAGACCAATGTGGACCTTCGGCTCGGCACAGCGGTGAGCCGGATCGACCGCGCCGCGCGGCGGGTCGAACTGACCGACGGATCCACTGTGGACTACGACGCGCTGGTGCTGGCCACCGGTGCCAAGCCGTGGATTCCCCCGGTGGAAGGGCTGGAAGGTGACGGTGTCGTCGCGTTCCGCAGTCTTGACGACTGTTCCCGGATCCTCGAAGCCGCTCGGTTCGGCGCTCCGGTCGCGGTGCTCGGCGGCGGCCTCCTCGGCCTGGAGGCCGCGCGGGGACTGGCCGGGCGCGGCAACGTCGTCACCGTCGTGCATCCGATGCCGCACGTGATGGAGCGCCAGCTCGACGGCGGTGCCGGGCACGTCCTGGCCCGGCAGCTCACCGAACTCGGCGTCACGTTCCGCTTCGGCGCGACAGCCGCGCGATATCTCCCCGGCGACGGGCTGAAGCTCGACGACGGCAGCCTGGTGCCCGCCGATCTCGTCGTGGTCGCGGCCGGTGTCCGCGCCGAGACCGCGCTGGCCGAGGAGGCCGGCCTCGACGTCGACATGGGCGTCCTCGTCGACGATCTCTTGCGCACCAACGACGGCCGCATCCACGCGCTCGGCGACTGCGCCCGGCACCCCGGCGCGCCGCCCGGGCTCGTGCAGCCCGCCTGGGATCAGGCCGCGGTGCTCGCCGACGTCCTCACCGGGACCGACGCTTCGGCGCGGTACCGCGGAACTTCGGCGGTTACGCGGCTCAAAGCCAAGGGCATCGACCTCGCCGCGCTCGGCGAAACCCAGATCACCGCGGACGACGCCGAGGCCGAGGTGCTGACTTTCAGCGACGCCACGGGCGGCCGGTACGCCAAACTCGTTTCCCGGGACAACCGCGTCACCGGGGCGATCCTGCTCGGGCTGCCCGACGCGGCCGCGCAGATCACCCAGCTCCACGACCGCGGGATCCCGCTTCCCGAAGACCGGTTGGCCGTGCTGCTCGGGCGGTCGTTGCCCCCGGGCAGCACGGCCGCCGCCAGCCCGGCGGACCTGCCCGCGTCCACGGTCATCTGCCGCTGCAACGCCGTCACCAAGGGGCGGCTCGTCGAGGCGTGGAAGGCCGGGGCCGCCGACACCCCGGCGCTGGCCCGCGCCACGAGAGCCACCACCGGCTGCGGCAGCTGCAAAGCCGCCGTCGGCGGAATCGCGGATTGGCTGGCCGCCCAGTGACCCCCGTAACCAAACGCCAGGAGGACGACATGACCGCAGCCGTCACACATCGGGGGGCTCGCTGGATCGAGCACTGGGAGCCCGAGGACGAGCAGTTCTGGGAAAGCACCGGCAAGAAGATCGCCAACCGGAACCTGTGGTTCTCGATCCTCGCCGAGCACATCGGTTTTTCGGTCTGGACACTGTGGTCGGTCATCGTCCTGTTCATGGGCAAGGACTACGGCTTCTCCGCCGCAGACAAGTTCCTGCTCGTCTCGACGCCGACGCTCGTCGGCGGGCTGATGCGGCTGCCCTACACCTGGGCCGTCGCGCGTTTCGGCGGTCGCAATTGGACGATCATCAGCGCGGGGCTGTTGCTGATCCCGACCGTCCTCGCCGCGATCGTGCTGCACCCCGGCACGTCGCTCGGGACGTTCCTGATCGTCGCGGCGCTCGGCGGTGTCGGCGGCGGGAACTTCGCCTCCTCGATGACGAACATCAACACGTTCTTCCCGGAGAAGCGCAAGGGCTGGGCTCTCGGCCTCAACGCGGGCGGCGGAAACCTCGGCGTGGCGGCGATCCAGCTCGTCGGCCTGCTGGTGATCGGCACCGCCGGTGCGACCGCGCCGCGCATCGTGCTCTACGTCTACATCCCGCTGATCGTCGTCGCGGCCGTGTGCGCGGCGCTGTTCATGGACAACATCGCGAACGTGCGGGGCGACAAGGGCGCGATGCGCGAAGTCGTCAAGGACGCGCACACCTGGGTCATGTCCTTTCTGTACATCGGCACGTTCGGCTCGTTCATCGGCTACAGCTTCGCCTTCGGCCTGGTGCTGCAGAACCAGTTCGGCCGCACCCCGCTGCAGGCCGCCGCGGTGACGTTCCTCGGCCCGCTGCTCGGTTCGCTGTCCCGGCCGGTCGGTGGCTGGCTCGCCGACCGCATCGGTGGCGGCAAGATCACCTTCTACACCTTCGTCGGCATGGCGCTGGCGACCGTGGTGCTGATCCTCGCCTCCTCGGCGAAGTCGCTCGCACTGTTCACCGTCGCGTTCATCGTCCTGTTCGTCCTGACCGGGGTCGGCAATGGTTCGACGTACAAGATGATCCCGGCGATCTTCCGTGCCAAGGCGCGGCTGGCGATCGAGGCCGGCGCCGACAAGGCGGCCGAACTGCGTCGCTCGCGCCGCCTGTCCGGAGCCCTGATCGGCTTGGCCGGGGCGATCGGCGCACTGGGCGGGCTGTTCATCAACCTCGCGTTCCGTCAGTCTTTCGCCGACGCGAAGAGCGGTGTTCCCGCCTTCATCGGCTTCCTCGTCTTCTACGGGATCTGCTTCGCGGTCACGTGGGCGGTGTATCTGCGCAAGTCCGCGACGCAGCCCGAGAGTGTCAAGAGCAATGGCCTTGCACTGGCCGGAGCGGAGGTCTGATGCGGACACTGGTGGTCGCCGGGCACGGGATGGTCGCGCACCGTCTCGTGGAAGCGGTACGCGCCGAGGACCCGGACGGCGCATGGCGGATCGTGGTGCTGGCCGAGGAGAACCGGCCCGCCTACGACCGGGTGGCGCTGACGTCCTATGTGGAGAGCTGGGACCCGGCGGCACTGGCCTTGCCGGGCGCGGACTACGCGGACGACCCGAACGTCGAACTTCGCCTCGGCGAGCTGGTGTCCACTGTGGACCGTACACAGCGGACTGTCGTGACCGAGTCCGGCTACGAGGTTTCTTACGACGCCTTGGTGCTCGCGACCGGTTCGCGCCCGTTCGTCCCGCCGGTGCCCGGTCACGATCTGCCCGGGTGCTTCGTCTACCGCACCATCGAGGATCTCGACGCGATCCGTGCGGCAGCGGAGAAGCCTGGACGTGGGCGTCGCGCGGCCGTCGTGATCGGCGGTGGCCTGCTCGGTCTGGAAGCCGCGAAGGCACTGCGGGACATGGGAATGTCGCCGCACGTCGTCGAGATGGCGCCGCGGCTGATGCCTCTGCAGGTCGACGAGGGTGGCGGCTCGCTGCTACGCCGGCTGATCACGGACCTCGACGTCACCGTCCACACGGGAACGTCGACCGACGCCATCGAGGCGGATGGCGAGCGGCTGCTGGCCAAGCTGGGCAACGGTACCGAACTCGACGTCGACCTGGTCGTGTTCTCCGCCGGTGTCCGCCCGCGTGACGACCTGGCGCGTTCGAGTGGCCTGGAACTCGGCCCGCGCGGCGGGATCCTGGTCGACGAGAGCTGCCGCACGAGCGACCCGGCGGTGTACGCGATCGGCGAATGCGCGGCGGTCGAAGGCAAGGTGTACGGGATCGTGGCGCCGGGGTACGCGATGGCGGAGATCGTCGCCGCGCAGCTCACCGGCGGGCATGGCACATTCCCGGAGCCGGACACGTCCACGAAGCTCAAGCTCATGGGTGTCGACGTCGCGAGTTTCGGTGACGCGCACGCGAAGACCGAAGGCGCGCTCGAGGTCGCGGTCAATGACGCGGTCGCCGGGACGTACAAGAAGCTCGTGGTTTCGGACGACGGGAAAACCCTGCTCGGCGGGGTCCTGGTCGGCGACGCCGCCGAGTACAACACGCTGCGCGCGCTGGTCGGGCGCCCGCTGCCCGCCGAACCGGGCGCGTTGCTCGCCCCGGCGGGCGGTGGTGCCGCGGTCGGGATCGACGCGCTGCCGGACGCGGCGCAGATCTGCTCGTGCAACGGAGTGTCCAAAGCAGACCTTGTCAACGCCATCCACGAGGAAGGCTGCGACTCCGTTCCGAAGCTCAAGGCGTGCACGCGAGCAGGAACCTCTTGTGGCTCCTGCGTTCCGCTGCTCGGCAAGCTGCTGACCGCGTGCGGGGTGGAACAGTCGAAGGCGCTGTGTGAGCACTTCGGACAGTCGCGGGCCGAGCTGTTCCAGATCATCCGCGCGACGCGCATCAGCACGTTCAGCGAGGTGATCGACCGCTACGGCAAGGGCACCGGCTGCGCGATCTGCAAACCGGCGGTCGCCTCGATCCTCGCCACCCTCGGCAACGGGCACATCCTCGGCGGCGAGCAGGCGACGTTGCAGGACACCAACGACAAGTTCCTGGCGAACATGCAGCGCAACGGGACGTACTCGGTGGTGCCGCGGATCCCCGGTGGGGAGATCACCCCGGAGAAGCTGATGGTGATCGCCGAGGTCGCCCGCGATTTCGGGCTGTACACCAAGATCACCGGCGGGCAGCGGATCGACCTGTTCGGCGCGACCGTGGACCAGCTGCCGGACATCTGGCGCCGCCTCGTCGACGCCGGCTTCGAGTCCGGGCACGCCTACGGCAAGGCGTTGCGGACGGTGAAGTCGTGCGTCGGGTCGACGTGGTGCCGTTACGGCGTGCAGGACAGCGTCGGACTGGCGATCGAACTGGAGTTGCGTTACCGGGGCCTGCGGTCTCCGCACAAGATCAAGTCCGCGGTGTCCGGCTGTGCCAGGGAATGCGCCGAGGCGCGGAGCAAGGACTTCGGCGTCATCGCGACGGAGAACGGCTGGAACCTCTACGTCGGCGGCAACGGCGGTCTCACCCCGCGTCACGCGGATCTCCTGGTGTCCGATGTGGACACCGAGACGCTGATCAGGACCATCGACCGGTTCCTGATGTTCTACGTGCGCACGGCCGACCGGCTCCAGCGCACGGCGCCGTGGATCGAGGAGATGGAGGGCGGCTTGGACCATCTGCGGGCGGTGATCGTCGACGACAGCCTCGGGATCTGCGAGGACCTGGACGCGGCGATGGCCAAGCACGTGGACAACTACGCCGACGAATGGCGCGGGGTGCTGGAGGATCCGGAGAAGCTGGCGCGGTTCAGCTCGTTCGTGAACGCGCCGGGCACGCCGGATCCGACGATCTCGTTCCGGGCCGAGCGCGGGCAGAACGTGCCGGTCATGCTGGGTGTTCCGGAGGTGCGGTCATGACGGTGTCGATGGATCGGCGGACCTGGACGGCGGTGTGCGCGGCCGGTGCGGTACCGGAATGGTCGGGCGTCGCGGCGCTGTTCGACGGCGACGTCCAGGTGGCGGTCTTCCGGCTGCCCGGCGACCGGTTCTACGCACTGTCCAATCTGGACCCGTGCAGCGGCGCGGCGGTGCTGGCGCGCGGAATCGTTGGCGACTCCGGCGGTGTGCCGGTGGTCGCTTCACCGGTCTACAAGGAACGGTTCGACCTGCGGACCGGCGAATGTCTCGACGCCGAGGGCGTTTCGGTGCCGGTGTACGGCGTCCGGGTGCGTGGGGGTGTGGTCGAAGTGGAGTCGCCGTGACCGATGTCCTCCCGTTGGCGGGTTTCGTCATCGGAATCACCGCGGCGCGCCGGGCTGACGAGCTCGGCGCGCTGCTGGTGCGCAAGGGGGCGAGTGTGCGGTACGGCCCGGCGATCCGGATCGTCCCGCTCGCCGACGACACCGAACTGCACACGGCGACCACCCGGCTGCTGGCGGAGCACCTCGACGTCGTCGTGGCCACCACCGGGATCGGTTTCCGGGGCTGGATCGAAGCCGCCGAGGGCTGGGGTCTCGGCGACGCCCTGATCGACCGGCTCGCCGGGGCGTCGATGCTGGCACGCGGGCCGAAGGCGAAAGGGGCGATCCGCGCGGCCGGGCTCTCGGAGGACTACTCACCCGCGTCGGAGAGCAACGCCGAGTTGTTACAACATCTGCTGGAGTCCGGAGTGGAGGGTCAGCGGATCGCGGTGCAACTGCACGGCGAACCACTTCCGTACTTTGTGGACACACTGCGGGACGCGGGCGCCGAGGTGATCGAGGTCCCGGTGTACCGCTGGGTCGGCCCCGCCGATCACGGCCCGCTCGACCGGCTGCTCGACGCCGTGCTCGACGGCTCGGTACACGCGCTGCCGTTCACCAGCGCGCCGGCGGCGGCGAGCATGCTGGCGGTGGCACGGCGCACCGGGCGGTTGCCGGGCCTCGTGGAGGTACTGGAGAAACACGTCGTCGTCGCGTGTGTCGGCCCTATCACCGCGGGGCCGCTGGCGGCGCTGGGGATTCCGACCGTCCAGCCGCACCGGGCGCGGATCGGCGCGCTGGCCAGGACCGTGGCGGAGACGCTGGTGGCACGTTCGCCGCGGCTGCGCGCCGGTGGCCGCAGCATCGAGCTGCGTGGCCAAGCGGCCATTGTGGACGGTGAATGGTGCGACGTCGCGCCCGCGCCGATGGCCCTGTTGCGCGCGCTGGCGGCGTCGCCGGGCCGTGTCGTTTCGCGGCGCGAGCTGACGTCGGCGTTGCCCGGCGGGGGCGAGGAGCACGCGGTGGAGACGGCGATCGGGCGGCTGCGGAATTCGCTGGGCGGCGGGAAGGTGGTCCAGACGGTGGTCAAGCGCGGCTACCGGCTCGCGGTGGACGCCTGAGGTTCGGTGGCCGGTGCCGGGTGGCCCCGGTGCTCGATACCCGGTGCTCGACGGCTGGTGTCCGGTACCTGGTGCTCGGTGCTCGGTGCTCGGTGCTCGGTGTCCGGTGCTGCGTGGTAGGCGGTCGTGCCGAGGGACGCCCTTGGTGCGTTCGGTGTTACGGGGGCGTCCCTCGGTGCGTTCGATGCACCCAGGGCGTCCCTCGGTTTTCCCGGGGCTCCGATGCGTGCTGCCGTTTTCCGTGTCGCGAACGACGCTCGTTCGAGACGTGCCGGGCGTGGGCGATGTCTCGAACGCGTCGTTGAGGACGATGAACGTCCCCTCCGCGTCGTTCGGGACGTCGCCGGGCATCTCCGACGCGCCGGAGGGGAGCAGGGGACCTTTACTAACGTTCGTTAGTGCGCTAATCGTTGGCAAGCTGACGGACGTTAGCAAAGGTCCCTCGCTCACCCCGGGCCCGCCGCTCTCCCTGCCGTGAAGGACTCCTTACCGGCACGGTGCGGCGGGGAGGCGGCCGTGACGGCCGGTCCCCCGCCCGGCCCCCCGCCCAATGGCCCCAGCACCGCGCGGGGGGGGCAACAAGGGGGCG
>NZ_JBHYIQ010000151.1:327-4086 GCF_042739895.1 Amycolatopsis sp. NPDC059021 | reverse complement strand
GCGCCCCCCCGGGCCCCGCCGCGCGCCCGGGGGGTATGCACGCCTACCGGGCACTGAGCGCCGTGAAGGAGTCCTTCACGGCAGATCACGCGAGCGGCCCACGGCACTTGTCCACAGGCACGTCGCGATGTGGACAACTCGGGGCCGCGGCCGCCGATCCACGGGTTTTGTCGTAACCCGGCGATATGCTGTTGCAGGGCTGGCCCCCAGGGCGGGTGGGGGGTGCTCTAGGGGAGATATCGGGTCAGGGGAGCCAGGTGACGGTGGGGGAGGCGAAGCCGCGGGCGGTGGCGATGCGGGTGGCTTCGGCCTCGGCGGCTTCGCGGGCGGCGGGGTGGAGCGGGTCGAAGGCCGTGATCGTGAAGGCGAGGCGCTTTCCCGCCGACTTGGTGCGCCAGGTCCCGGCGATCTCGCCGCCCGCGAGCAGCACGCCCGGGTTCCCCAGCATGCGCCAGACTTCCTTCTGCCGCGCCGGATCCGGCACCAGCACCGCCTTGTCGCGAGCCTGGATGAACGGGTCCCACGGCGGCAGGAGCCGCACGAGGTCCGGTTCCGGCGGGTTTTCCAGCGCTGGAAGCAGGTCTGCGGGCAGGAAGGCCCGTTTGCCGTCGACGCGGACCTCCGCCAGTTCGCCGGGCCACATCCGGTCTAGCACGGTCCTGGTCGTGCCGACGTAGCCGGCCGCGTCGCCGGGTGCGGCCGGGCCGTTGATCCGCAGGTAGCGTTCGACGACGCGGGTGGCGGCGGCGACGTCCGGTTTCGTGCGGATCGGGCCACGGCCCTCCAGCGGGGCGAGCGTGGCCGGGCTCTGGTCCGCTTCCAACCGGACACCGGCGTGCGGTGTCGCGATCCGCATCAGCTGTTCGTAGATGTGCGTCGCGTTGCAGCCCCGGCACCAGCGCGAGAAGGCGGGCGGCAGGATCTCGGTGATCGCGGTGCTCACCGCGCCCTTGGTCATCGGCCCCTTGACGACCTTGCGGATCGCGCGTGCCGTGGTGAACAGGACGTCCAGCGCGTCCAGCCCGGTTTCCCGCAATTGCTTGCGCTGCCACAGCATCCGCGCCAGCGCGTCGGCTTCGTCGAGCGGCACGAGCGACGCGGTGACCTCGGCCAGCTCGGCGCGCCGGTGGAAATGCGGCGCGCCCCGGTGCGACCACGCCAGCGCGAGCCGCTGATCGTCCACAAGGGACTGCGGGGTCACCGCGCCGTCGAGCCGGGCGACCAGCCCGAGCAGCGCGGTGTCCCGCATGCTGTCCTGCAGGCCGAGGTCGAACACCGCCAGCCCGGCGGCGTCGGCCTCGGTCCGGTGCAGGCCGTGTGCGGCGATCCGGTGCGCCAGCACCTGAACCCGGTCGACATTCACCGAAAAGCCGCCCTTCTAGTCCACTGTGTACTCGAACGTGTAGGCCACCGTCAGCACGCCCGGTGTCCCCTTGATCGTGCCGCTTCCGGACAGGCCGGCCAACTCGCCGGTGCCTGAACCCGGCACGACGCTGAAGGTCGAGGACAGGCCGTCGAGGTCGAAGGTGAACTCGTGCCGCAGCACGAACGTCCCTTTGCGACCGTCGACGGAGCCCTCGATCCGGTCGTAACCCGGCGACGTCGTCCCGCCGCCGTCGTAGCCCTCGCCCGGGTAGAACAGCAGGTAGTCGCAGCTCGCCTCGCCCTCGATGACGCCGGAGAACGTCATCGAGGCGTGTGCGTAGGCCACGCGCGGCTCGCCCTCGCTGCCGCTGACGATCCGTTCTTCCCAGTTGTTCATGGTGAATGTGTTCATGCCCGTAGCCTGACACCCATACCTGTCAACTTGTGTCAGGTTTTTCGGCGATACTGAAAACATGCGCGCGAGCAGACTGCTGTCGATCCTCCTTCTGCTGCAGAACCGTGGCCGGATGACCGCCGACGAACTGGCCGCCGAGTTGGAGGTTTCCGTCCGGACGGTGTACCGGGACATCGAGGCGCTGTCGGCGTCCGGCGTGCCGGTGTACGCCGATCGCGGTCGCGCGGGCGGCTATCAGCTCGTCGACGGCTACCGCACACGGCTGACCGGGATGACCGAGGAAGAGGCGCAGTCGCTGTCACTGGCCGGCCTGCCGGTCGCCGCGGCGGAGCTGGGGCTGGGCACCGTCCTCGCGGCCGCGCAGCTCAAGCTGTACGCCGCGCTCCCGCAGGAGTTGCGCAGCCGCGCCGGACGCGTTGCGGAGCGCTTCTACCTCGACGTTCCCGGCTGGCATCGCGGCATCGAGAGCCTGCCGGTGCTTTCGGCGGTCGCGGATGCGGTGTGGGGGAGCCGCCGGATCCGGATCCGGTACGAACGCTGGGGCCAGCGCGTCGTTGAGCGGGTCGTCGAGCCGTTGGGGCTGATCCTCAAGGCGGGCAACTGGTACCTCGCCGGACGCTGCGAGGGCACGGACCGGACGTACCGGATTTCGCGTGTGCTGGAACTCGACGACCTGGGCGAGGAGTTCGAGCGGCCGGTGGACTTCGACCTCGCCCGGTATTGGCGGGACTGGTCCGAGCAGTTCGAGCGGCGGATGTATCCGCGCGTTGCGGTGGTGCGCCTGTCGCCGCGCGCGCAGGCTCTCGTACCGTTCTACGCGGGATCGGTCGGCGCCCGTGCGCTGCGGGCCGCCGTCGAGGGCGGCGCCGAGCCCGACGAGCACGGCTGGCTGACGATGGAGCTGCCGGTCGAACCGGGCGAGCCCGCGATCGGGGAGCTGCTGCGGTTCGGACCGCACCTCGAGGTGCTGGCACCCGCGGACCTGCGCGCGCCGGTGGCCGAGGCGATCGAGGAGATGAGCGCGAGCTATGGGTGAACTCACCGGGGTCACCATCGGTGTCACCGCCGAGCGCCGTGCCGACGACCTCATCGCGGCGCTGGCCCGGTACGGCGCCGAGGTCCGGCACGCGCCGACGATCACCATCGTCCCGCTGGACGCCGACCCCGAACTGCGGGCGGACACCGAGGCGGTGCTGTCCCGGCCGGTCGGCTTCACCGCGGTGACCACCGGTGCCGGATTCCGCGGCTGGCTCGCCGCGGCCGACGGCTGGGGACTTCGGCAACCCCTGCTCGACGCGCTCGGCGCGTCACGGATCTTCGCGCGCGGGCCGAAAGCCGTTGGCGCACTGCGGGGCGTGGGCCTGCGAGAGACGTTCTCGGCGGCGAGTGAAAGCAACGCCGAACTCTTCGGGGCGCTCACCGACGCCGGGGTCGCGGGCGAACGGGTCGCCGTCCAGCTGCACGGAACCCCGCTGCCCGAGTTCACCGACGCGCTGGCCTCGTCGGGCGCGGACGTCGTCGCGGTGCAGCCGTACCGGTGGCACTCGGCGCCGCCGGCGCCGGTCCGGGAGCTGATCGACGCGGTGCTGGCCGGACAGCTGCGGGCGCTGGCGTTCACCAGCGCGCCCGCGGCCGGGAACCTGCTGACGCTCGCCCGGGACTACGGGCGCTACGACGAGTTGGTCGCTGCGTTGCGGAGCGGCTCGCCGGTGTGTGCCTGCGTCGGGCCGGTCACCGCCGCGCCGCTGGAGGAGGTGGGGGTGCCGACTCGGCAACCGGAGCGGCAGCGGCTCGGCGCCCTGGTGAAGCTGCTGGTGGCGGAGCTCTCCGGCGCCGGGCGATAGCAAAGGTCCCTCGCTCCCGGACGGCGTCGCTGAAGGAGACCTTCGGTGCGCTCGTGACCTGGGGTTTCGGGTGCGGAGGGGAGCAAGGGACCTTTGCTAACGCTCGTGAGCATGCCAACGATTAGCACGCTAACG
>NZ_JBHYIQ010000151.1:0-317 GCF_042739895.1 Amycolatopsis sp. NPDC059021 | reverse complement strand
AGCGGGGGGCGGGGGCGGGGCTCTGGTCGGCGGGGGGGGGGGGGGGGGGGGTGGGGGTGTGGGGGCGGGGGGGAGAGCTCCCTACACCCCCACACGTCCGTGAGCTTGCCAACGATTAGCGCGCTAACCAACGAAAGCAAAGGTCCCTTGCTCCCCGCCAGTCGGCTGTGATGGTCCGTGATAGCCCCCTTCACGACGCTCAGCGCCGGCAAGGAGGCCATCACGGCGTCTACTTGCCCCCAAGCCCCCGGCTTCGGTGCCGTCAAGGAAAAAAAAACTGCCACAGTATTCCCCACAGTGGGCGATGAGGCCCCGCC
>NZ_JBHYIQ010000150.1:12235-18543 GCF_042739895.1 Amycolatopsis sp. NPDC059021 | reverse complement strand
TGCCGTTAAGGCCACCTTGCGGGCGTCAGACGCCCGCAAGGTGGCCTTAACGGCATTACAGCAGCCTCAGCGTGACTGGGCCTGGCCCGGCATGGCGATGGCGGTGGGCTTCTCGCCCGCTTCGGCCCGCCACGGCGTGCCCCGGCGTGAGGCGGCGACCATCGCGGCCAGCGCCATTCCGCGCAGCGCGGCGTCGTCGGTGCGGGTCAGGACGTTCAGCCAGGCCGCCGCGGTGTCCGACTCGGCCGTGGCGATGACCGCGGCCGCGGAGCCGCTGTCGGTAACCGGCTTCGGCGGTACGTAGGCGGCTTCCGGAGCCACCGGGGACGTGCCGGCGGCGGAGATCAGCTTCCGGCACAGGTCGCGCCGCTCGGCGTGCTCGGCCATCCCGCTCTTCTCCGCGTCGCCGAACGCGGCCGGGAGGAAGGCGCTGACCAGCCCGTACACCCAGACCGCCGCGTGCTCGGCGGCGAGCGCCTTCTGGAGCGGGTCGATCGCCTCCGGCGGGAGCGCGCCGGCAGGCGCGACCGGATCCGGGGCGTCGTCCCCTGGGCCCAGCGGCGGGGCGACCCGCTGGAGCGCCGCGCAGCCCGCCGCGACCGAAGCGACCAGGCCCGCCCGGTATCTCGGCAGCCCGCCGACGAGGTCCGCGGCCTGCTTGCGCGCCTCCGCCAGCCGGTCGCGGAAGCCGTCGACGCCGCTCGGCGGGACCGGTGTGGCGGACGGAGCGGCCGCCTTCGGCCGGTTCAACCGGTCCACTTCGGACTTGAGCGCCGCGGCGTGCGCGGCGCGGGCTTCGGCGACCTGAGCGGCGACGGCGTCCGTGCCGAGCGCACGGGCGGCCGCGGCGTCCGCCTCGGCGGCGGCGAGCAGCGGGGCCAGCGGATCGGGGCTCTCGTCGTTGCCCCCGGAGCAGGCGGCCAGCGGCACGGCCAGTGCGGCCAGCGCCCCCGCTCGCAGGGCGGCACGTCGGCTGAACTCGATCGATCTTGCGGTCACGTGGGCCCATCCTGCCAGGTCCGCCCACGGCACCGCCGCTCGCGCGTGACGGCGGCCCCACCAGATAAGCTGGTCCACTACGACCGCAGTCGTGACCAGCCCGCCCGCTCACCCAGCCGAACAGGAGTGCTCCACGTGCCCAACGAACTCGCCAGCCGGCTGGAGCCGATAGTGGCCGAAGCCGTCAGCACCGCGGGTTTCGACCTCGACGCCCTCGAGGTGCAGCAGGCCGGCCGCCGCCGGCTGGTCAAGGTCGTCGTCGACTCCGACGACGGCGTCGGGCTGGACGAGGTCGCCGAGGTCAGCCGTGCCGTGTCGGCCGCACTCGACGACAACGATCACGTACTGGCCAGTGCCTACACCCTCGAGGTCACCTCGCCGGGCCTCGACCGGCCGCTGACCCTGCCGCGCCACTGGCGCCGCGCCCGGTTCCGCCTGGTGCGCGTCACGCCGCGCGAGGGCGACGCGTTCGTCGGCCGGGTCGGCCACGCGGGCGAGAAGTCCGCCCGGATGCTGATCGGCGGCGAGCTCACCGACGTCGGCTACGCCTCGGTGGCCAAGGCCGTCGTCGAGATCGAATTCAAGCAACCACCGGCCGAAGAACTGAAAACGTTGGAGGAGGACGCGTCCGGCATGATCCGTGCCACCGGCGGCGAACCCGCCCCGACCGCACCTGAGGAGGGGCAGAAATGAACGTCGACATCGCCGCCCTGCGCGCCATCGAGCGGGACAAGGACATCCCCTTCGAGACGGTCATCGAGGCCATCGAGACCGCGCTGCTGACCGCGTACAAGCACACCGAGGGCCACCAGCCGCACGCGCGGATCGACATCGACCGCAAGACCGGCCTGGTCCGCGTCCTCGCGCACACCCTCACTCCCGACGGCCAGGTCGACGAGGAGTGGGACGACACGCCCGAGGGCTTCGGCCGGATCGCCGCGACCACCGCGCGCCAGGTCATCCTGCAGCGCCTGCGCGACGCCGAGCACGAGAAGACCTTCGGCGAGTTCTCCGCCAAGGAGGGCGAGATCGTCGCCGGGGTCGTGCAGCGCGACGCCCGCGCCAACGCGCGCGGCATGGTCGTCGTCCAGGTGGGGGACACCGAGGGCGTCCTGCCTTCGGGTGAACAGGTGCCGGGCGAGCCCTACGAGCACGGCAGCCGCATCAAGGCGTACGTCCTCGTCGTCTCCCGCAGCAACCGCGGCCCGCAGATCACCCTGTCCCGCTCGCATCCGAACCTGGTGCGCAAGCTGTTCGCGCTGGAGGTCCCGGAGATCGCCGACGGCACCGTCGAGATCGCCGCAGTGGCACGCGAGCCGGGACACCGGACGAAGATCGCGGTCAAGTCCACCGTGGCGGGCGTCAACGCCAAGGGCGCCTGCATCGGGCCCGTCGGCGCGCGCGTGCGCAACGTGATGAGCGAGCTGGCAGGCGAGAAGATCGACATCATCGACTACTCGGACGATCCCGCCACCTTCGTCGGGAATGCCCTGTCCCCGGCGAAGGTTGTGTCGGTGAAGGTCGTGGACGAGCGGGCGAAGGCCGCCCGCGTCGTGGTGCCCGATTTCCAGCTGTCGCTGGCCATCGGCAAGGAGGGGCAGAACGCCCGCCTCGCCGCCCGGCTGACCGGCTGGCGCATCGATATCCGCAGCGACGCGGCCCCCGCCGAGGCGGGTGATCAAGGCCACTCCGAAGATCCGCGGCCCGCCGCGACAACCGGTTCGGCTGAGTGAAGGTCGAAGCGCTAGACTCAGGAGTGGTTCGAAGTCCGCGGCGGGCACCCGAGCACCGAGCGCACCGGGATTCTCCGGTGCGCACTTGTGTGGGCTGCCGGCAGCGGGCCTTGATCGGTGAGCTGTTCCGAGTGGTCGTGCAGGACGGGCGGCTGGTCGTCGACGAACGTCGGCGGCTGCCGGGCCGGGGAGCGTGGTTGCATCCCGGGCCGGACTGCCTGGCCAAGGCCGAACGGCGGCGAGCCTTCCCCAGGGCGTTACGCGATCCTGGGGCGCTCGACGCCCAAGCGGTCCGCGAGTACCTCACGGGCACTTAGCGCGGCGCGCCGAGCGAGAAACGGAGCCGGGACATCCCCGGGTCCGCACGGAATGAAGGAAGCAGGTCGACCCGTCATGAGTCAGCCGTGAAGCTGAAGCCATGAACGCGCGACGATAAGGACGAGGTCAGCGGGTCCGCCGCCTGGCCTCCCCTAGATGAGGAGAGCTGTGCCAGGCAAGGCCCGTGTACATGAGCTCGCTAAGGAGCTCGGCATCACCAGCAAGGAAGTTCTCGCCAAGCTCAAGGAGCAGGGCGAGTTCGTGAAGTCCGCGTCCTCCACGGTCGAGGCGCCGGTCGCCCGCCGGCTGCGCGACGCGTACTCCCCGAAGAGCGCGGCCAAGAAGCCCGCGCCGACCCCCGGCCCGCCGGCGCGTCCCGCGCCGCCCGCGGCCAACGGCGCGGCACCCGCGTCGCCGAAGCCCGCCGCGCCCGCTCCGCAGGCACCGGCGGCCAAGCAGCAGCAGGCCCCCGCGCCGTCCGCGCCGAAGCCGGGCGGTGCCCGTCCCGGCCCGCGGCCCGGTCCGCGCCCGGCGCCCCAGCAGCAACCGCAGCAGGAGGTCCCGGCCGCGAAGGCCGAGCCCGCCGCAGCGCCCAAGCAGGACACCCCCGCGCCGTCCGGACAGCAGTCCTCCGGCACGGTCGTCCCGCCCAAGCCGCAGGGCCCCAAGCCCGGCGGTCCCAAGCCCGGTCCGCGCGCGCCGCGGGTCGGCAACAACCCGTTCGGCGTCGGCTCCGGTGCGCCGGCCCCGCGCCCGCCCGCCCCGCGGCCGGGTTCGGGTCCTGACCGCGCGCCCCGTCCCGGCGGCGGTTCGGAGCGTTCCGGTGGCGACCGGCCCGCACCGCGTCCCGGTGGTGGCTCCGGCGGCGGCAACCGGCCGAGCCCCGGCAACATGCCCCCGCGCCCGAACCCCGGCATGATGCCGGGCCGCCCGGCCCGTCCGGCCGGTGGTCCCGGTGGCGGCCGTGGTGGTCCCGGTGGCGGCGCTCGTGGCGGCCCCGGTGGCGGCGGTCGTCCCGGTGGCGGCGGCGGTTTCCGCGGCGGTCCCGGTGGTGGCGGCGGCGGTGGCTTCCGCGGCGGCCCCGGCGGCGGTGGCGGCGGTGGCGGTTTCCGTCCCGGTGGCGGTGGCCCCGGTGGCGGTGCCCCGGCCGGTGGCGGCGGTTTCCGTGGCGGCGGCGGTGGCCGTGGTGGCCCCGGCGGCCGTGGCGGCACCGCGGGTGCCTTCGGGCGCCCGGGTGGTCCCTCGCGCAAGGGCCGCAAGTCGAAGCGGCAGAAGCGCCAGGAGTACATGGACAACATGCAGGCGCCCAGCGTCGGCGGCGTCCGCCTGCCCAAGGGCCAGGGCGAGACGATCCGGCTGCCGCGCGGTGCCTCGCTGACCGATTTCGCGGAGAAGATCGACGCGAACCCGGCCTCCCTTGTCCAGGTGCTGTTCCACCTCGGCGAGATGGTCACCGCGACGCAGTCGGTGTCGGACGACATCCTCGAGCTGCTCGGCGGCGAGATGAACTACGTCGTCCAGGTCGTGTCCCCCGAGGAGGAGGACCGCGAGCTGCTGGAGACCTTCGACATCACCTACGGCGAGGACGAGGGTGGCGAGGAGGACCTGCAGGTCCGGCCGCCGGTCGTGACCATCATGGGTCACGTCGACCACGGTAAGACCCGCCTGCTGGACACGATCCGGAAGACGAAGGTGCGCGAGAGTGAAGCCGGTGGCATCACCCAGCACATCGGCGCCTACCAGATCGAGACCGAGCTCGAGGGCACTCCGCGCCTGATCACCTTCATCGACACCCCGGGTCACGAGGCGTTCACCGCCATGCGTGCCCGTGGTGCGAACTCGACCGACATCGCGGTGATCGTGGTGGCGGCCGACGACGGTGTCATGCCGCAGACGGTGGAGGCGATCAACCACGCCCAGGCCGCGAAGGCCCCGATCGTGGTGGCGATCAACAAGATCGACAAGGAGGGCGCGAACCCGGACAAGATCCGGCAGCAGCTCACCGAGTACGGCCTGATCGCCGAGGAGTACGGCGGCGACACGATGTTCGTCGAGATCTCCGCGCGGCAGAACATCAACATCGACGGTCTGCTCGAAGCGATCCTGCTGACCGCGGACGCCGCTCTGGACCTGAGGGCCAACCCGAACATGGAGGCCCAGGGTGTCGCGATCGAGGCGCACCTCGACCGCGGCCGCGGTCCGGTGGCCACCGTCCTGGTCCAGCGCGGCACGCTGCGCGTCGGTGACTCGGTCGTGGCGGGCGACGCCTACGGCCGCGTGCGCCGGATGGTCGACGAGCACAACGTGGACGTCACCGAGGCACTGCCCTCGCGTCCGGTCCAGGTCATCGGGTTCACCTCGGTGCCCGGCGCGGGCGACACCTTCCTGGTGGTCGACGAGGACAGGGTCGCCCGGCAGATCGCCGAGCGGCGGTCGGCCCGGACGCGGAACGCGCTCAACGCGTCGCGCCGCAAGCGGGTCAGCCTCGAGGACCTCGACTCCGCCTTGAAGGAGACGAACAGCCTCAACCTGATCATCAAGGGTGACAACTCGGGTACGGTCGAGGCGCTGGAAGCCTCGCTGCTCCAGCTGGACGTCGGCGACGACGTCGAGCTGAACGTGGTGCACCGCGGTGTCGGTGGCGTGACCGAGTCGGACATCGACCTGGCGACCGCGTCCGACGCGATCGTCCTCGGGTTCAACGTCCGCGCGCAGGGCAAGGCGACCGAGCGGGCCGCCCGCGAGGGTGTCGACGTCCGCTACTACACGGTCATCTACCAGGCGATCGACGAGATCGAGCAGGCCCTGAAGGGCATGCTCAAGCCGGAGTACGAGGAGGTCGAACTCGGCAGGGCGGAGGTCCGCGAGGTCTTCAAGTCCTCGAAGTTCGGCACCATCGCCGGTTGCCTGGTCACCTCGGGCGAGATCCGGCGCAACGCCAAGGCACGTCTGCTCCGCGACGGCACCGTCGTGGCGGAGAACCTGCCGGTCAGCTCGCTGCGGCGGTTCAAGGACGACGTGGTCGAGGTTCGTGACGGGTACGAGTGCGGTCTGACGCTGGGCTCGTACAGCGACATCAAGGTCGACGACCAGATCGAAACCTACGAGCAGCGGGAAAAGCCGCGTGCGTAGTAGTGCGTGAACCCCGAGGTGTGCGAGGACTTCCTCGCACACCCGACGGGCGCGCCCACGCAAAAAAAACTAACATAACACCCCCTGTCGATAGTACATAGGTGAAGACTACGGCGAAGGTA
This sequence comes from Amycolatopsis sp. NPDC059021, assembly GCF_042739895.1. NCBI lineage: Bacteria > Bacillati > Actinomycetota > Actinomycetes > Pseudonocardiales > Pseudonocardiaceae > Amycolatopsis > Amycolatopsis sp. NPDC059021. The sequence continues at coordinate 12,239 of NZ_JBHYIQ010000150.1, read as the reverse complement.
CGCT
>NZ_JBHYIQ010000150.1:0-12225 GCF_042739895.1 Amycolatopsis sp. NPDC059021 | reverse complement strand
CGGGGGGTGTCGGCGCGGACCCCCCCGGGGGGGCGGGGCCTCCCCCCCCCCCCCCCTCGGGGCCGCTACAACAGAACAATTCCTACGACACCACCCTTATGCCTATGTTCGTCGGAGCTCTCGAGCTCGACATCCTGCTCGGCGACGTCCATTCGCTGAAGCAGAAGCGATCCGTGGTCCGTCCGGTGCTCGCCGAGGTACGTAAGCGGTTCTCGGTTTCGGTGGCCGAGGCCGGTCATCTCGACCTGCACCGCAGGACCCTGATCGGAGTGGCCGTGGTCGCCGCGGAGGGAACGCACGTGCGTGACGTGCTCGACTCGTGCGAGCGTTACGTCGCGGGCAGGCCGGAGTTCGAACTGCTCTCCGCGCACCGCAGGCTGCTCGGACCGGACGATTAGCACAGAAGTTTCCTGCAAGGAGAAAGACATGGCCGATCCGGCTCGGGCGCGCAAGCTCGCCAAGCGGATCTCGCAGATCGTGGCGTCCGCGATCGAACACGACGTCAAGGATCCGCGGCTGAACTCGGTGACCATCACCGACACGAAGATCACCGCCGATCTGCACGACGCCACGGTGTACTACACGGTGCTGGGCGAAACCATCGACGCGAAGCCGGATCTCGCCGGCGCCGCGGCGGCACTGGAGTCCGCCCGCGGTGTGCTGCGGTCGAAGGTGGGTCAGGGCACCGGTGTCCGTTACACGCCCACGCTGACCTTCGTAGCCGATAGCATTCCCGAGGACGCGAAGCGCATCGAGGACCTTCTGGAGAAGGCCCGCGAGGCGGACGCGGAGGTGGCTCGGCGGGCGACGGGGGCGCGGCACGCCGGGGACGTCGACCCGTACAAGGCGCCTCGGGAAGAGGTCGACGATGACGAGTTCGCCGAAGGAGAGCACCGGGCCTGACCGGGTTTCCGGGCTCTCCCGCCGCGGCCTGCTGCTCGGCGGTGCCGCGGCGCTGCTCGCCTCCGGGTGCTCACCGGGAACGACACCGGTGGTGGGGCCGCCCGCGTCGTCGGCGCCGGTGGGCCCGACGCCGCTGAGCAGCCCGGTGACCGTGGAACGCGTGCGGTCGAAAGCCCGCGGCAAGGACGTCGATCTCGTGCTCGTCGCCCCGGAAGGCACACCGGCGACCGGGCTGCCGGTATGCCTCGCATTGCACGGCCGGGGCGCGAGCGCGCGTACATTCCTCGAACTGAGGCTGCCCGAGGCGTTGAACCAGATCGTCCACAGTGGAACGAAGCCGTTCGCGATCGCCGCGGTGGACGGGGACAATTACTGGGTGGACCTCGGTTCCGGCGACGATCCGCAGCGGATGCTGACCGAGGAGATGCCGGGCTGGATCGCCCAGCGCGGGCTGCGCCCGATAGCGGGAGCGCTGGGGATATCCATGGGTGGCTTCGGCGCGTTGCGTTATGCCCGTGACCATCGTGAACTGAGCGCGGTCGCCGTGTGCAGCGCCGCGTTGTTCCTCAGCTGGCCGGATGCCCGTTCGCGCAAGGTGTTCGCCGACCAGCGGCAGTGGGAGGACAACGAGCCGCTGCTGCACACCGAGGGCCTGGTCGGCTCCCGCACCGGGGTGTGGTGCGGAACCGGGGACCCGTTCGTGGCCGCGGACCGCAAGCTCATCAAGGCCGTCCAGCCCGCGGGCGGGAAGATCTCCACCGGTGCGCACACCGACGACTACTGGCGCGAAGTCCTGCCCGACGCGCTGCGCTTCGTCGGCGAGCGCCTGGCCTGAGTCCGCGAAAATTTTCCATAGGCGTATGTGCCCCGGCCGTGGCTAGCTTGGGTGGCATGGCCGAGAAAACGATCCCCTTGCTGACCTGTCGCACGATTCAGCCGGTCGCCGACTTCTACACCGCACTCGGTTTCGCGGTGACGATGCTGCAGAAGTCGCCCTATCCCTATCTCGTCGTCGAACGCGGCGACATCGAACTGCAGTTCTTAGGGATGAAGAACTATGATCCCGCCGAGTCGTTGCAGGGCTGCTACGTGCTCACCGACGACGTCGACTCGATGTATGCTGCTTTTCGCAGCGGTCTCAAGGCTTTCTACGGGAGGATCCCGTCGCGGGGCATTCCGCGGATCGGGCCGGTGAAGAACATGTCCTATGGCCTGCGGCAGTTCCTGATGACCGACCCCGGCGGGAACAGTATCCGGATAGGACAGTCGATCGACGGCAGTCACGAACACCGGCCGCCGCCGAAGGAAACCTTCGCGAAGGCACTGCACATGGCCACTCTCTTCGCCGATTCCAAAGAGGATCTGCCGGGAGCGGCGAAGATCCTGGACCGCGCACTGGGACTGACCGCCGAACGGCCGGCGCCGCCGCAACTCGTACGGCTGCTGATCCTGCGGGCCGATGTCGCACAGCGGCAGGGAAATGCCGCGCTGGCCGCGGAACTGCTCGAACGCGCCCGTGCCACGGAGCTCACCGAAGACGAACGCGGCGAAGTCCGGGACGTACTACGGCGGGCGGACGAGTTGTCCGCGGAGCGATAGTCAGTCTTCGGGGAGCGGATGGGCCGCGTCGGCGCGGAACCCGTCGAGCAGCAGGCCGAGACTGCGCCGCCACCGCGGTGACCCGGTCGTCGCCGCGAACACCGTGCCGAGGTCCTCGAGCCGGAAATCGGCGCGCAACTCGCCGGATTCCTGCGCCCGGGTGATGATCCGGTCCATCCGTTCGCCGATCGCGAGCTTGGTCGCGCCGAGCTCGGACTCGGGGCCGAAGGCGCGGGCACACACCTCGGTGAAGCCCCGGTCGGCGACCTGCATCGCGATCGACCGTTCCAGGAACAGCACGAAACCGTCCCAGGGATCCTCGGCGGCCAGTGCTTCCTCGGTGTGCGCGAGCGATGTCCGCAGCGTGGGCAGGAAAGCGGCCTCGATGAGGTCGTCACGGGTGGGGAAGCGGTTGTAGAGCGTGCCGATCGCCACGCCGGCGCGGCGGGCGATCTCCTCCAGCGGAGCCTCGAGTCCCTTGGCGCCGAAGACTTCCCGGGCCGCGGTGACCAGCGCTTCGCGGTTGCGCCGGGCGTCCCGGCGCAACGGGCGCTGATGGATGCTCACGGGATCGAGTATAGCTAAGTTGAAAGCGGCCTCAACTTTGGCTACAGTGAGAACTTGAGGGGGTCCTCAAGTTTTCTTGCTGGGAGGCATCGTGAAGACAGTGGCGATTTTCGGGGCGGGGCCGGGCGCGGGGTTCGCGACGGCACGCCGGTTCGGCCGCGAGGGGTTCCGTGTCGCGCTGGTCGCGCGCAGCGGCGAGCGGGTGGCGGCGTTCGCGAAGGAACTGGCGGGGGAGGGGATCGAGGCCGAAGCCTTCCCCGCCGACCTCGGTGATCTGGACACGCATGCCCGGGTGGTGGACGCCGTCACCGCGCGCTTCGGCGGCATCGACGTCGCGGTGATCAACGGTTTTCTGCCCTACGAAGCCATCCGGCCGATCCTCGAGCTGGACGTCGAGGCGATGCGGGACGTGCTGCGCGGCACGGTGCTCGCGCCGATCTCGCTGACCCGGCTGATCCTGCCGGGCCTGCGGGAAAAAGGCGACGGCGCGCTGCTCTACGGCCTCGGGCTGTCCGCGAAGACGCCCGCACCGCCCCTCGCCGCTCCGGGCTCGGGGCAGGCGGGCCTGCGCAACTACATCCACAACCTGCACACCGTGCTCGCCCCCGAAGGCGTCTACGCCGGCGCGCTGACCATCGGCAAACTCGTCCAGGGCAGTGACGCGCAGGTGCTGTTCGACCGCAGCGTGGAGGCACGCCACGGTTTCGACCCCGAACGCGTGGAGCCGGCGGAACTGGCCGAACGCTACTGGGAGCTGTACACCCGGCGCGAGCGTGCCGAGATCACCGTCGGGGAACTGGCGGCGTGAGCCCGGATCAGCCGAACTGGCCGGGCTGGTAGTCGCCCGCGGGCTGCTGGGTGATGACGTTCAGGCGATTGAACGTGTTGATGAGGGAGATGATCGCCACCAGTGCGACCAGCTGATCCTCGTCGTAGTGCTTGGCGGCGTGCGCCCACGCGTCGTCGGTGACGCCGCCTGCCGCGTCGGCGATGCGGGTGCCCTGCTCCACCAGCTCCAGGGCGGCGCGCTCGGCGTCGGTGAACACCGTGGCCTCCCGCCAGGTCGCGACCAGGTGAAGGCGCGTCGGGGTCTCCCCGGCGCGTGCCGCCTCCTTGGTGTGTATGTCGACGCAGACCGCGCAGCCGTTGATCTGGCTCGCGCGGAGTGCCACCAGTTCCTCCGTCGCGCGGGGCAGTGTCGAGTCCTCTAGTACCCTGTTCGCGGAGACGATGTGCTTGAGGAACTTGGCCGCGACCGGGTTGCCGTGGAGGTCGAGTCGGGCGTCCATGGTGTTCTTCCTTTCGTGTTCTGCCATTACGTCCCACCGACGAGACAGCCCGCCAAGATGTGAGGGTCACAATCCGGCGGGCTGTCTCGTCGTACTGGAGACGACGGAAGCGGCCAAGGAGCGGACTCATGAAGACACCAGGTGACCCCCGGCTCGATCCCGGCCTGAGCGCGATCATGGGCGAGCGGCGGCAGCTGATCAACCTCGCGTACCGGCTTCTCGGCTCGCTGGCCGACGCCGAGGACGTCGTGCAGGAGACCTACACCCGTTGGTATGCGCTGTCCCGGCAGCAGCAGGAGGCCATCGCCTCGCCCGGCGCCTGGCTGATGAAGGTCGCGGGGCGCATCTGCCTCGACGTCCTCGGCTCGGCGCGCGTGCGGCGGGAAAGCTATGTGGGCGAATGGATTCCCGAGCCGCTGCCCGATCATCGCGAGTGGGGCGAGGGGCGCGCCGACCCGGCCGACCGGGTCACCCTCGACGAGTCGGTCACCATGGCGTTCCTGGTCGTGCTCGAATCGATGACCCCGGCCGAGCGGGTGGCGTTCGTCCTGCACGACGTCTTCCGGTACCCCTTCGCCGAAGTCGCCGAGATCGTCGGCCGGTCCTCGGCGGCGTGCCGTCAGCTGGCCTCCTCGGCCCGTCGCCGCGTCAGCGCGTCGCAGGCTCCCGTGGCGTCGGTGGCTTCGCGCGCCGACATCGTCAGGGAGTTCAAGAAGGCATGGGAGGCCAAGGACATCCAGGCGCTCATCGGCCTGCTCGACCCCGACGCCACCGGGATCGCCGACGGCGGCGGGCTGGTCAACGCCGCGCCTCACCCGATCGTGGGCGGTGAGCAGGTCGCGCGTTATCTGGTCACCATCGGCGGAGTGCTCCGCGGGCGGACGATCCTGGAGCGCACGGTCAACGGCCAGCCCGGCCTGGTGATCCAGCAGGACGGCGTCACCTCGACGGTCATCGCGCTGGGCATCGCGAACGGCCGGGTCACGCACTTCTGGGCGGTGCGGAACCCGGAGAAACTCCGGCCGTGGTGAGAACTACTTGCGCGGTAAGCCTTTCGGGTTCACCTCCGAGGCCGCCACCGCCTCGTTCGTGAGGTTCCACCGCTTGAGGACCTCGGCGTACCGGCCGTTGGCGATCTCGTGCTGCAACGCCTTCTGCAGCGCGTCGGCCAGTCCGTTGCCCTTCTTCGTCATGGCCGCGATGTCCGCGGGGATCTGCCCGCCGCCGGAGACGGTGCCGACGATCTTGGCCTGCTTGTCCACCGCGACGTGGTAGGCGGCGGTCGGGTTCGGCCCGACGTAGACGTCGATCCGGCCGGACTTCAGCGCCAGGTAGTAGTCCGAGGTGTTCTGGTAGTACTGGAACTTCACGGGCTTCAGCCCGGCGGCCTTGTTCTGCTCGTCCCAGCGCAACAGGATCTGCTCCTGGTTCGTCCCCGAGCCGACGCCGACGGTGAGCCCGGCGACGTCCTTCGGCTCGCGCACGGACAAGTCCTTGTCGGACCGGGCTTCGAAGGCGAGCGTGTCCTGCCGGTACGTCGCGAAGTCGTACTTGTCCTTGCGTTCCTCGGTCACCGTGATGTTGGAGAACCCGGCGGCGTACTGGCCGTTCTCCACCGAGAGGAACAGGTTCTCCCAGGACGTCGCCTGCAGGTCTAGCTTCAGCCCGAGGACGTCGGCGACGAGCTGGGCGATGTCGGGCTCGACGCCGATGATCGTCTTGTCGTCGTCGGCGCGGAAGGACAGCGGTGGCGTGCCGTTGCCGGTCGTGCCGACGACGAACGTGCCCCGCGCGCGGATGCCCTCCGGGAGGAGGTTCGCGATCTCGTCCACCTTCTGCGCGCGGATCCGGTTCTGCTGAGCGGTGATGTTGATGCCGCTCGCGGCGGGCTGCGACGCGGCCTGAGGCGTGGCGTCACCGGCGTCGCAGGCCGTCAGGCTCAGGCCCAGCAACGTCGCGAGCAGGACGGGACGCAGGAAAGTGGTTCTCACGCAAGACTCCTCGGGGAAGTGTTCGCAAAGGGAGTGTCGTCAAAAGGAGTGTCCTCAAAGGACTTTGTCGACGAAGGCGCGGGTGCGGTCGTGGCTCGGCCGGTCGAGCACCGCCGAGGGCGGGCCCTGTTCGAGGATCCGGCCACCGTCGAGGAAGACGACGGTGTCGGCGACCTCGCGGGCGAAGCCGAGTTCGTGGGTGACGACGACCATCGTGGTCCCCGTGCCGGCGAGGTCCTTGATCACGGCAAGCACCTCGCCGACGAGTTCCGGGTCGAGTGCGGACGTCGGTTCGTCGAACAGCAGCACGTCCGGCTTCAGCGCCAGCGCGCGGGCGATCGCGACCCGCTGCTGCTGGCCGCCGGACAGCCGCCGCGGGTACTCGTCGGTCTTGCCGGCGAGCCCGACCCTGGCGAGCAGTTCCCGCGCGAGTGCTTCGGCCTCCGCGCGAGGGCGTCGTTGTGCGGAAATCGGGGCCTCGACGACGTTTTCGAGCACGGTGAGATGCCCGAACAGGTTGAAGTTCTGGAACACGAACCCGATCCGCGTGCGTTGTTTGAGGATTTCGCGTTCCTTCAGCTCGTGCAGCCGGTCGCCCGCGCGGCGGTAGCCCATCAGCTCGCCGCCGACGCTGATGAATCCGCGATCGGCGCGTTCGAGATGGTTGATCAGCCGCAGCAGCGTGGACTTCCCGGAGCCGGACGGTCCAAGAAGGACGGTCACCTCGCCGGAGGGGACCTGGAGATCGATGCCGGTCAGGACTTCGTGGGTGCCGTAGCTCTTGTGCACGCCGCGCACGTCCACCATGTATTTCAGGGGCGCAGTTTCGGTCATCGCCGCGTCCCCCGGGCGTAGTAGCGCTCCACGTAGTACTGCACGACCGAAAGCACCGTGGTCAGCGCGAGATACCACGCGGTCGCGACGAGCAGCAGCGGGATCACCCGGCCGTTGCGTGTGTAGATGACCTGGACCTGGTAGAACAGCTCGGGCAGCGCCATCACGTACACCACCGACGTGCCCTTGACCATGCCGATGATCTCGTTCGCCGCGGTCGGCACGATCGAGCGCATCGCCTGCGGCAGCACGATCCGGCGGAACTGCCGCCCGGCCGGGATGCCCAGTGCCGCCGCTGCTTCGCGCTGTCCAGCGTCGACGGAGAGGAACCCGGCACGCACGATCTCCCCGGCGTACGCGGCCTGGTGCAGCGCGAGGCCGAGCCCGGCGGCGAGGAACGGCGGGATCAGGCTCATCGTGTCGAACGAGACGAACGACGGTCCGAAAGGGACACCGAAGGAGAGTTTGTTGTAGAGGATCGCCAGGTTGTACCAGAAAAGCAGCTGCAGGATCAGTGGTACCGAACGGAAGACCCAGGTGTAGGTCCAGCTGACCGCGCGCAGCAGCGGATTCCGCGAAATCCGCATGAGCGCTAAGACGGTGCCTAGCAGAAACCCGGCGAGCACCCCGAAGAAGGTGAGTTCCAGGGTGAGCAAAACGGCCGAGAGCACGGATTTCTGGAAGAGATAGGACGCGAAGGTCGGCCAGTCCCACGCCTTGTTGGTGACGAGCGCGTGCCCCGCCATCGCCACCAGGACGGCCACGACGAGCGCGGCCACCCACGTCCACGGGTGCCGGGCGGGGACGATCTTGAGCGACGCCTCCGGCGCGGGCTCCGGGCGGGTGAGGTCGGCGGGCCGCGCGCCGACGTCACTGGTCATGCCCCGACCGCTCTCGCCGGGATCGCCGACGGCAGGATCCTGCTGAACGGCAACGGTTTCTCCCTCGGCGGCGAGGAGACGTCGAAGTGCGCGGTGTAGCCCGACGCGAGATAGAGTTCCCTGGCCTCCGGCTGATTCGGGCCGGTGGTCAGGTAGACCCGCCGGTAACCCCGGCGTTCCGCCTCGGCCTCCAGTTCCGCCACGACGCGCCGGGCCAGCCCGGACCGCCGGTGCGCCCGGTGCGTCCAGATCCGTTTGAGTTCGGCGGTTTCGGGGTCGTAGCGCTGGAACGCGCCGCCCGCGACCGCGTGCCCGTCCCGCACCAGCAGCAGCAAACCGCCGTCCGGCGGGGAAAACCGCTCCACGGGGTATTCCCGCAGCTCGTGGTGGACGTCCGCGAGCACGCGGTGATAACGGCTCGAATACTCACGGGCGAGATCGGCGAGCAGCGGTTTGACCCGCGGATCGGTCTGCCGTACCCACACCGACTCGGGTGGGGGACCGGAAATGGGCATGACGGCACCTGTCTGGAATGGGGAGGCATCACGAAAACCACGGCGGGACAACGCTTTCTCGCCGACAGTGCCGACTCTAGGAACAGGCGCGGACCGGGGTCAACGCTCCCCGTCGTGGTTCCAGATCGTGGAAGCACGCCTTCGCCTGCTGGACAGCGGCACGCAGGCGGCCATCGCGAGCGCGGCGGCGCCGCCCGCGAGCATCACCGTGCGCACCGAACTCGCGTCCACGACCATCCCGCCGGCGAGCGCGCCGAGCGAGAACGTCGCCTGGAACGAGGAGGTGAACAGCACGGAAGCCGCCTCCGGGGTCCGCGGCGCGGCGTGGGCGAACCACGTCTGCGAACATACTGGCACCGCGCCGTACGCGAGTCCCCAGACGACGAGCACCGTGGCCGCGCCGAAGACCGAGCGGCCGGCGAACGGCAGAGCCGTCGTCGCGCAGGCGATCATCAGCGCGCTGATCACGAAGGTGGCCTTGGGGTGGCGGGCCACCGCCGCGCCCGCGACGAAGTTGCCGGTGATCCCGGCGACTCCGTAACCGAACAACAGCACGGTGATCAGCGCCGGGCCGGCGTGCGTGACCTGCTCCAGCAACGGCGTCACGTAGGTGTAGGTGCCGAAGTGGGCGAGCACGATCAGGACGGTCACCAGCAGCGCCCAGCGGACCTCACGGGTACGCAGCATCCCGCCGAGCACGTCGAGCCGCGTCACCCGCCGGGCGGGCAGTGCCGGGACGAATGCCGCCAGTGCGGCGAGCACGCCGAGCGTCAGCGCGCCCATGACAGCGAACGCCGCGCGCCAGCCCCACTGCGCACCGATGAACGTACCCGCCGGGACGCCGATCACCGAGCCGAGCGGTACGGCCGAGAAGATCACCGCGGTCGCCCGCGCCACCCGCTCCCGGGGCACGAGGCGCTCGGCGAGGCCCGCCGCGATCGACCAGAAGGCACCGATGACGATCCCGACCAGGACCCGGGAGACCATCATCACCGGGTAGTCCGGCGCGACGGCGGCCAGCAGGTCGGCGGCCGCGAGCACCAGCATCAGCACGCCGAGCATGAGCCGCCGGTCGAGCCGCGCGGTCGCGACGGTGACGACGGGCGCGGCGATCGCGGCGAGGATGCCGGGCGTGGTCATCATCAGCCCGGCGGTGCCGTCGGAGAGCCCGAAGGCGGAACCGATCGGGGTCAGCAGGCCGATGGGCAGGATTTCGGTGGTGACGATCGAAAAGATCCCGAGCGTCACCGCGATCACGGCGAGCCAGCCGAAACGTGGCAGGGCGGGAGCGAGGGCAGGGGAAGGTGTTGTGCTCACGGACATGGCGGCAAGTCCAGCACCGGCGGGCGTGGCCGGTCTGGCGAATTCGCGACACCTCGGTGGCGTGCGAGGGTGACGTCGGTTTCCCGCCAGTGTCCTCTTAGGACACGGGCTTCGCGGCGACCACGAGGTCGCGCACGATCGCCTGATCCACCCGGTGCGAGAACTCGTCGTACGGCCCGCCCTCGCGGACGTCCAGCCCGACGCGGCCGAGCACCGCGACCAGGTCCGCGCGCGGGAGAACCGTGGTGTTCCAGGAAATCCCGATCGCCCCGCCGGGACGCAGCACGCGAGTCCACACGGGAATCGCGGCGGCGAGCAGATCACGCGGGCTGCGCGCGAGCGACGCGTCCTGCGTGCGGTGGCTGCCGTGCTGGACGCCGTACGGCGCGTCGGTGACGATCACGTCGACCGAGTTCGGCTTCACCAGTTCGTCGGTGGTGAGCGTGTCGGCGTTGTAGTACGTCAGCTGCCGCGTCTCGCCCGCCTTGTACTGCTCCTTGCTGAACGCGTACTCGATGTCGAGCCTGCGCCCGAGACGCGTCTTGTTGCGCCGCAGCAGGCCGGAGTCGGCGCTGTGCTTGACCCGCTTGGTGCGCAGCCACGTCTTGATGAACTGCTCGTAGGCCTCGAAGTCCTTGCCGTCGACGTCGAGCCCGGTCGCGTCGAAGCCGTACATCATCGCCTGGTTCAGCGTCGTGCCGCGCCCGCACAGCGGGTCGAGCAGGCGCACCGGCCCGTCGAGCCACGACGTCGGCGCCGTCGTGGCCAGCAGCGTGGCGTTGAGCAGCAGCTTGGTGAACTGCTCGTTCGTCTTGCCCGCGTACTTCTGGATCGTCAGCAGATCCGAGTCCGTCGTCGCGAGCGGGCGCACGGTGACCGGGCGCAGCACGCCGTCGCCGAGCTCGAACAGCGCGTAGAGCGAGGACAGGTTCGACAGCAGGGCGAGGTCCCGCTCGCCCAACGCGGTCGAAGTGGCGAAGCGCACATAGCCGACGCCGCCGAGTTCGACCTCCTCGATCCCGGACAGCTCGACGCTCAGCGCGTCGCCGAAGACCGCCAGCTCGGCGCGCAACAGCGCGGGGGAGGAGGCGGCGTAGACCCGGTTGGCAGACGGGTGGACCAGAATCGCGTACTCGGACATCCCGCAGAGCGTAGCGTGACGCACTGTGACAGCTACTTTGGCGCAGGACATCCAGGAAGCGGCCGCGCTGCTGGCCACCGCCACCGACGTGACCCTGCTCGGGCACGTCCGCCCGGACGCCGACGCGCTCGGCAGCGCACTGGCCCTCGGCCGCGTACTGCACCAGCGCGGCGCGAGCGTCCGTGTCTCGTTCGCCGAACCGGCCGAGCCGCCGGAGACCCTCCGCTGGCTGGACGTCGACGGTCTGCTCACCTCGCCCGGCGAACTGCCCGTGTCCGAGCGGCTGCTGGTGGCGCTGGACACCCCGACGCTGGGGCGGCTCGGTTCGCTCGCGTCGCGGGTGGCGACCACCCGGCAGATCGGCGGCGACGTGCTGGTGATCGACCACCACGCGACGAACGCCTATTACGGCACCCGGCACGTCGTCGACGACACGGCCGAAGCCACCGCGGTGCTCGTCTTCCGAATCCTCTGCGAGATGGGCCTCGAATTCGACGAGCCGACCGCGCGGGCCCTGTACGCCGGGCTGGTCACCGACACGAGCGGCTTCCGCCGCGCCCGCCCGGAAACCCACCGGATGGCCGCGCGATTGCTCGAAGCCGGGGTGAACCCGGAACAGGTGGCGCGCCGCATCGTCGATGATCACCCGTTCGCGTGGCTGCCGATGCTGTCCTCGGTGCTCGCCGGCGCGCGGCTCGAACCTGAAGCCGCGCAAGGGCTCGGGTTCGTGCACGCCGTGGTGCGTCTCGACGCCGCGAAGACCGTGCGGCCCGAGGAAGTCGAGTCCGTGATCGACGTCGTGCGGGCCACCAGCGAAGCCGGGGTCGCCGCGGTGCTCAAGGAGGCCGCGCCGCTCGATCATGGCTCGCGGTGGCAGGTCTCGCTGCGCTCGACCGGCGGCATGGACGTCTCCGCGGCGGCCGCCGAATTCGGCGGCGGCGGACATCGGATGGCCGCGGGCTGCACGGTGGAGGGAACGGCCGAGGAGGTCATCGACGGCCTCCGCACCGCCCTCTCCCGCGCCCCACTGCTGCGCTGAGCTGCTCTGGGGTCCACTGTGGACGGACGGTCCGTGGGTGCCTCCCTGAGGGACCTGGTATGGAGCGGCGGCTGCCCCCCCCGGAACGGCTGGGGATTTACGGTAAATAGGACAGTGGGGATTGGCCGCCTTGATAAAAAGCG
>NZ_JBHYIQ010000149.1:0-19247 GCF_042739895.1 Amycolatopsis sp. NPDC059021 | reverse complement strand
GGTTTTGGTTTTTTGGGGGGGGGGGGGGGGGGGGGGGGGGGGGTGGGGGGCCGCCCCCCCCGCCACACCCCCCCCCCGCCGGCGGCCGGGGTGGCGGTGCCGCCCCCGCTCAACCCCCCTCACCCCCCCCCGGCCCGCCCGCGGCCCCCCGCTGGCCTCCGCCAGGTCGATGGCGACACCGCCGCCCTCGGCCGCGGTGGTGATCCGTGCCCGTACGGCGGTGGCGCCCGCCGCGTGCACCGTGACGCCGGACCACGCGAACGGCAGCCGGATCTCGCCGTCGGCACGGGCCTCGGCGGCGGCGAAGTCGGTGGCGTGCAGGACGGCGTCGAGCAAAGCGGGATGCAGCCCGAAGCCACCAGCGGGACCGGGCAGGGCCACCTCGGCGAAGACCTCGTCGCCGCGCTGCCAGACCGCTTGCAGCCCACGGAAAAGCGGTCCGTACACGTAGCCCTCGGCGGAGAGGTCGTCGTACAGGGTCTCGATCGGTACGGCTCGTGCGCCCGGCGGCGGCCACTCGACGAGTTCGCGTCCCGCGGCCGGGGCCGTCGCGGTGAGCGTGGCTTCACCGTGCCACGTCCACGCCGCGTCTTCGTCGTGTTCCCTTCGCGCGTAGAACCGGACGGACCGGTCCCCGCTCTCGTCCGGGCGCGACACCACGGCCTGGAGCGCGACACCGCCGGATTCCGGCAGCACCAGCGGCGTCCGCAAGGTCAGTTCGCCGACTCCGGCACAGCCTGCCCGGCTCGCGGTGTACAGCGCCATGTCGACGAACGCGGTCGCGGGCAGCATGATCGAACCCGCGATGGCGTGTTCGGCGAGCCAGCCGTGGGTCGCGGGCGAAACCCGCCCGGTCAGCAGCATCCCGTCCCCGTCCGCGCGGCTGACGACGGCGGACAGCAGCGGATGCGCCGACCTGGCCTGGCCGAACCGGGCGGCATCCGTGGCGCCGCCACCGGGCGGGAGCCAGAACCGCTTGCCCTGGAAGGGATACGTCGGGAGATCGACAGGGCGGGCGGCCGGGACTATGGCGCGCCAGCCGACTTCGGCGCCCCGGGTGTACGCGGTGGCGACAGCGGTGAGGACCGTGACCGCTTCGGAGCGGTCTCGACGCAGTACCGGTACGGCCGTGACGCCCTCGGTCATCGCCGCGAGCACGGCGTCCGGGCCGAGTTCGAGCACGGTGCGCACGCCGGTACCCGCCATGACGCGGACGGCGTCGGCGAAGCGGACGGTATCGCGGACGTTGCGCAGCCAATGGTCCGGTGTGGACAGTCCGGCGGCGCCGATCACGTCACCGGTCACAGTGGACACAATCGTCGTCCGGGGCACGTGGTAGTCGACGACCTGGAGCACCCGGCGGTACTCCGCCAGCATCGGCTCCATCAGCGCGGAGTGGAACGCGTGCGAGACCCGCAGCCTGCTGGTCCGGTGCCCGCCGTCGGCCAGCAAGCCCGCAAGGGCGGCGACCTCCTCCTCGGCGCCGGACAGCACAACGGCGTCCCGTGCGTTGACCGCGGCGATGGACACGCCTCCGGTGAGCAGCGGCCGCACCTCGTCTTCGCGCGCCTGGACCGCGATCATCGCGCCCCCTCGGGGCAGTTCCTGCATCAGCCTGGCGCGTGCGGCCGCGACCAGGCACGCGTCCTCGAGCGACCACAGGCCCGCGACGTGCGCGGCGGCCAGCTCGCCTGCCGAGTGACCGGCGACGATCTCCGGGGTCACGCCCCAAGACTCCAGTAACCGGAACAACGCGACTTCCACCGCGAACAGGGCGCACTGCGCGTACGCGGTCTCGTCGAGCGCTTCGGGCTCGGACCCGTACAACACGTCACGCAGCGAACGCTCGAGTTGCAGGTCCAGGTAATCGATCGTCTCGTCGAGTGCGGCGGCGAACACCGGATAGCCGTGGTAGAGCTCGCGTCCCATGTCCAGCCGCTGCGAACCCTGCCCGGTGAACAGATACCCGACACCGCCGGGAGCGACCGTCCCGACGACGGCACCGGACGGTGTCTCGCCCTCGGCCAGCGCGTTCAGCGCCCGTACGGCCTCCTCGCCGTCCGGCGCGACGAGCACGGCCCGGTGCGGCAAGGACGCCCGCGCCGCCAACGTACCCGAAACGTCCACAAGGGACTGTCCGGGAAGCGCGGCCGCGAGCTGCCGCGCGTGGGCGCGCAGGGCCTGCTCACCGCGTGCCGACAGGGGCAGCGGGATCGCGGGTGGCGGCGTTTCCGCGACGGGTTCCGGTTCCGGCGGCGGGGCCTGCTCGATCACGACGTGGGCATTCGTGCCGCTGATCCCGAAGGAGGACACACCCGCGCGGCGCGGCCTTCCGGTCTCCGGCCACGGCCGGGCCTCGGTGAGCAGCTCGACCGACCCGGCCGACCAGTCCACGTGCGGCGTCGGCGTGTCCACGTGCAGGGTCGCGGGCAGTACGCCACGGCGGATCGCCATCACCATCTTGATGACCCCGGCGGCCCCCGCCGCCGCCTGGGTGTGGCCGAGGTTGGACTTGACCGAGCCCAGCCGCAGCGGTTCGGCGCGGTCCTGGCCGTAGGTGGCGAGCAGCGCGCTCGCCTCGACCGGATCGCCGAGCGCGGTCCCGGTGCCGTGCGCCTCGACAGCGTCCACATCGGACGGCCGGAGACCGGCGTCGGCGAGCGCCTGCCCGATCACCTGCCGCTGTGCCAGGCCGCTCGGCGCGGTGAACCCGTTCGACGCCCCGTCGGAGTTGACGGCACTGCCGCGCACGACGGCGAGCACGCGCTGTCCGTCGTGGACCGCGTCGGACAGCCGCCGCAGCACGAGCACGCCGGCGCCTTCGGCGAACCCGGTGCCGTCCGCGGCCGCGGCGAACGCCTTGCACCGCCCGTCCGGTGCCAGCCCGCGCTGCCTGCTGAACGCGGTGAACGTGCCCGGCCCGCCCATGACCGCCACCCCGCCGGCCAGCGCCAGCGAGCACTCCGCCCGGCGCAGCGCCTGGACCGCCAGGTGCAGGGCCACCAGCGACCCGGAACAAGCGGTGTCCACGGTGATCGCCGGACCAGCCAGCCCGAAGGTGTAGGCGACCCGGCCTGCGACGGCACTCGGTGCGGTACCGGTGAGCAGGTACCCGTCCAGTCCGTCCGCCGCCTCGAACAGCCGCGGCCCGTACTCCTGCGGCTCGCTGCCGAGGAACACCCCGGCCGGGGTGCCCCGCAGCGCGGCCGGGTCGATCCCCGCCCGCTCCAATGCCTCCCAGGTGATTTGCAGCACCAGCCGCTGCTGCGGGTCCATCGCGGCCGCCTCGCGCGGGCCGATGCCGAAGAAATCCGCGTCGAACTCGGCGGCGTCCGGCAGGAAACCGCCGACCCGGACGTAGCTGCCCGCCCGCGTGTCCGGGCCGTCGGCGAACAGGCCGTCGAGGTCCCAGCCCCGGTCGGCCGGAAAGCCGGTGAGCGCGTGCCCGCCCTCGGCCACCAGCCGCCACAGGTCCGCCGCCGAGCGGACTCCGCCGGGGTAGCGGCAGCCGATGCCCACGATCGCGATCGGCTCGTCCTCGCCCCGGGGCGCGGCGGCGACGGCGGTTTCCGCCCCGGTCTCCCCGGCGAGCAGTGCGCCGAGATGAGCGGCGAGGGCGGCGGGCGTCGGATGGTCGAACGCGACGGTCACGGGCAACGCGAGCCCGGTCTCCGCGCTCAGCCGGGCGTGCAGCGCGACCATCGCGAGCGAGTCGAAACCGGTCTCGCGCAACGCGCGGTCGGCGTCGACCGCGGCGGGCGCGTCCGGCCGCACTTCGCGCAGCACGGCGAGCACGCTCTCGTGCACCAGGCCGGACAGGACCCGGCGCCGCTCGGCCGCGCTTCCCCCGGCGAGCCGGTCGGCCAGTGCCTTCGATGTCGTCATTCGCGTCCCCCTTCTCACCAGGCCAGCGGCAGGACCGAGGGACCACGGACGATCACGCCGTAGGTCCACTCGACGTCCCCCGCGAGCCGCAGGCCGGGCATCCGGTCCAGCAGCACGGTCAGCGCCTCCCGCAGTTCGAGCCGGGCCAGCTGCGCGCCGACGCAATGGTGCGGGCCGTGCCCGAAAGCCAGGTGCGGATTGGTTTTCCGCGTGAGGTCCAAGCGCTCCGGATCGGCGAACACCGCCGGATCCCGGTTCGCCGCGGCCAGCGCGGGCAGCACCGGGTCGCCCGCGCGCACGACGACATCGCCGAACCGGACGTCGGTGGTGGCGTAGCGGGCGAACATCGCGGCGGTGTTGATCGGCACGTACCGCAGCAGCTCTTCCACCGCCGTCGGCATCAGCTCGGGCCGTTCCCGCAGCAGCGCGAGCTGATCGGGATGGGTGAGCAGCGCGTACACGAAGCTCGGCAGCCCCGACGAAACCGTCTCGACACCGCCGGTCAGCAGGCCGGGCCCGGCGATGGAGATCAGTTCGTCCTCGGTCAGCTTGTCGCCGTGATCGCGGGCGAAGACCAGCGCGCCCAGCAGATCGTCGGTCGGCTCCGCACGGCGCCGGGCGATCAGGCCCGCCATGTACTCGCCGAGTTCGGTGCCGACCTGGTGCAGCACGTCCCCCTTCGCGGTGGAGTCGTTCGTCAGCCCCTCGGTCCACCGGCGGAACACCGCGTGATCGGACAGGGGTACGCCGAGCAGATCGCAGATCACGGTGACCGGCAGCAGCCGGGCGAAGTCCTCCACCAGATCGGCGGGCTGCCCCTTGGCCAGCATGTCGTCGAGCAGCCGGGCGGCCAGCGCGCGGACGCCGTCACGCATCTTCTCCACGCGGCGGGCGGTGAACGCCTTGCCCACCAGCCTGCGCAGCCGGGTGTGCTCGGGCGGGTCCATGCCCATGATCCCGTCGCCCTCGTTCTCCCGGCGCAGCCGCGGCTGGTCGAGTCCCTGCGCCAGCGCACGGCTGAACCGCGAGTCGGTCAGCACGAGCTTGACGTCGGCGTATCCGGTCGCCAGCCAGGCGGGCTCGCCGTAGGGCAGCCGCACCCGGCACATCGGTTCCTCGGTACGCAGCGTCGCGTACCTCTCCGATACCTCGATCGTTTCCATCTCGAACGGGTACGGGTAGCACTGGGCGACGTCGCTCGTCCACGCCATTCCCGGCCTCCTTCATCAGATTCCCTTCGATGGCCGGGGAAAGCGCGACACGCCACGCCGGGGAATTTCCGCACCGTCCACAACGCACTCCGGAAACCGTCGTGGAAATCCAGTGAAATGCCCAGCTCACCCACCACCGAATTGTTTCCCCGGCAGCGAAACCGAATTCGGCCCGACCGGAAATCTACTGCGCGCGGGGGCCGTCCCACCCCCTAGCGTCCCCCTACTCTCGCGCCCGCGCGGCCAGCGCGGACCGGTCCAGCTTCCGGTTGGCGTTCACCGGGAACTCGTCGACGTGGTGATAGCGGCGCGGGATCAGCCCGTCGGGCAGCACTTCGCGCAACGCACTGGCGAAAGCGATCGGCGCCACGGGCTCGCCGAGGTAGAACACGGCCAGTTCGGTTCCGTCCGCGCCGGGCACGCCCACCACCACCGCGTCCCGCACGATCCCGGTGTCCCGCAGCGCGTGCTCGATCTCGGCGGGTTCGACCCGCCAGCCCCGGACCTGCACCTGCGAGTCCAGCCGCCCGACGTAGCCGAGTTCCCCGTTGCCGAGCCGCCGGACCCTGTCGCCGGTGCGGTACCAGCGCTTTCCGTCCCGCTCGAAGAACCGCCCCTCGCCGTCGGCCGGGTCCAGGTAACCGGGGGTCAGCTGCGGCCCGGCCACGCAGAGCTCACCCTCGTCGTCACCTCCGAGCAGCAGGTGGTCGTGGCCGTCGTTGGGCAGCCCGATCGGGACGACGCCGTTGACCGCGAGCAGGGGTGATTCCTCGCTGTGCCACCGGTGCGCGGTGACGGTGACCGTGGCCTCCGTCGGACCGTACAGGTTCTCCACGACGCTGCCGGGCGCCGCCCGGCACCAGTCCTGGACGTCACGGCACTGCAGTGCCTCACCGGCGAAGAAACTCCAGCGCAGGCCCGGAAACGCGCCATCGGCGAGCGCGCCCGTCCGGCGGGCGAGGGCGATCGCGCTCGGCGTCGAGAACCACACCGTCACGCGGTTGCCCGCGAGGAAGGCGGACAGATCGCGGTAGGCCTGCCGGGCGGGCACGGCGACCGCCGCGCCCGCGCCCCACGCGCAGAACAGGTCGAACAGCGAACAGTCGAAATTCAGGTCGAACGTCTGCGAGAAGACATCGGCGGCGGTGAAGCCGAACCGGGCGTCGAGGAAACCGAAATAGTGCTCGACGTTGCCGTGGCTGATCGCGACGCCCTTCGGACGGCCGGTCGAGCCGGAGGTGAACAGCAGATAGGCCACGTCGTCCGGCCGGACGGTCCTCGGCTCGGTCAGGGCCCGGGTTCCCGGGGTGTCCCCGGTGATCACCAGCGCGTCGCCGATGTCCACATCGGACAGTCGTTTCGCGCCCGCCGCGTCGACGATCAGCGCTCCTGCCTTCGCCGCGTCCAGCATGTGCTGGGTCCGGACGGCCGGGAAGCCGGGACGCAGCGGGACGACGGTCGCGCCGGCGTAAAGGGTGGCGAGAATGCCCGTGTACGCGGCCGGTCCCTTCTCCGCGAGCACACCGACGACGCGGTTCTCGCGCCCGGCCAGCATTCCGGCCAGGCTCAGCGCACGCTCGTGCAGCTCGGTGTAGGTCAGTGTCCCGGTGTCCAGCACGACCGCGGGGCCGTGCGGCGAACGGGCCAGCCCTCGCAGGAAGCGGCCGTGCAGTCCGGGCACGGTGACCGTCATCGCGTCCACGACATCCCTCCGCTGGTTCGCACTGCCGCTCACGGGACCGGTGCGCCACGACGGCGCGGCCGCAGGGCACGACGGGGGTTCGCCGCGATCACCTCGAAATTCGCCTTGGTGACGCCGATCCGGCCGAAGAGACTGTCCACTCCGGCCACACACACCGTGCCGACACCGCGATCCCGCAACGTCGCCACGACGGCGGGCCAGCGCAGCGGGCGCACGTAGCTGTCCAGCAGCATGGTGCGCAGCTCACCGGCGGTGGTCAGCACGGCGCCGTCCTGGTCGGCGACCACCGGCAGGACCGGATCCCGGAAGTCCAATCCTGCCAGCACTTCCTTCTCCGCCCGGTCCCGCAGCCCGGCGAAGACCGAGGCGTGCAGGGGCGGGCGCATCGTATAGAGCGGCAGGCCACCGAGGGACCGGATCCGCCCGTCGAGCCATTCCACGTTCTTCTCGCGCAACGACACCATGAACATGTCGTCGTCGACGTAACAGGAGATCTCGCACCACTGCCCGCGCGCGGTGAGTTCGCCCAGCGCCTCCCGGAGCCCCGGCTCGGGCGTGCGCGCGAACGAGCGCGTCACGACATCGGTGTGCTCGCCCGCGAAATAGGCGTCCAGGCAGCGCGCCCGGCGCTCGGTCAGCTTCAGCCCGTCGGTGAAGGACAGCGCGCCCGCATACACCACGGCCGGGATCTCGCCGAAGCTCGGACCGGCGCACCACCGCGGCAGTACTCCGAGTTCCCGTTCCGCCCAGCGGGCCAACGCCAGGCAGTTGACGAAGAACGAGAGCTGGGCGTACTCGGAATAGTCGCCTTCGGTGTCCCGGAACCTGTCGGCCAGCGAGTAGCCGAGAAACTCGTCCGCTTCGGCGATCAGTTCCCTGGCGATCGGGTCGGCCAGCATGAACCTGCCGACCTCGGCGAAGCCGGCCGGGCTCATCCCGGGAAAGACCATCGCGCTCATGGCGTGCCCTCCAGTGCCTTCAGATAGTCGACGAGGACAGCGTCGAACCGCTCGGGTTCCTCCAGGTGCGGCACGTGGCTGGACTCCTCGAAGATCTCCCAGCGGACGTCCGGGATCTTCTCGGCGAAGGGCCGGACCGTGACCGGCGTGGCCTCGTCGTGCCTGCCGGACAGCACGAGGGCGGGCACCGCGATCTCGGACAGGCAGTCCTCGACCGACCAGTCCTTGAGGGTGCCGGTGACGTGGAACTCGCTCGGCCCGTTCATGGTCAGGTAGACCGTGGAATCGTTCGCGGTCTCCATGAAGGACGCGAGGTAGTCGCGCGGCCACGGCACGATCCGGCAGACGTGCCGGTCGTAGAACACCCGCATGGCACGGTAGTACTCCTCGGAATCGGTGGTGCCCGCGGTCTCGTGCGCGCGCAGCGTGGCGTCCACATCGGACGGAAGAGCGCCGCGCAACACGGCCATCTCCGCGCGCCACAGCACGTAGGACGCGGGCGAGTTCGCGATCACCAGGCCGCGCAGGCCCGCCGGCCTGCCCGCGGCGTGCCGCGCGGCCAGCATGCCGCCCCACGACTGTCCGAAGAGGACGTAGTCGTCCGCGACGCCGACCGCGCGCAGCAGGTTGTCGAGTTCGTCGAGGAACAGATCCACCGTCCAGAACCCGCCGTCCCGGCCGGGCAGGTGGGTCGAGCCTCCGTTGCCGAGCTGGTCGTAGTGCACCACCGGCCAGCCCTGCCCGGCCAGCGCGGTCAGGCGCAGCAGATAGTCGTGCGTACTGCCGGGCCCGCCGTGCACGACGACGACCGCGGGCTTGCCCGCGCCGAGCTCGCCGGTCACCCGGTACCAGGTCCGGAACTCCCGGAACGGCGCGAATCCTTTGACCGTCGTGGCCACCACAGGCGCTCACTCCATTCTCGTGCCCGCACTGTCTATCCGCCGCGAACGGGAGTGCCGCCCCCTAATCTCGATGCGGCCCCTCGACCGGCCTGCCCGGTCCCGACCCGCGGGAAGGACGCACGGACGCCCCCTAAATGTCGCCGCGGCAACGCGTCGAGGGTGTGCGTGCTCGGTACGCTGCGCCCTTCCGACGCCCTCGTCTGGAGGCGTGATGCGCGTACTGCTGATGTCTTTTCCCACCCGGACCCACGTCTACAGCCTCGCCCCGCTCGGCTGGGCGCTGCGCGCGGCGGGCCACGAAGTCCGCTACGCCGGTCAACGCAATCCCTCCGAGGTGGAACCCTTCCTGGAGACCGGGCTCGACGCCATGTGGTTCGGCGACGACCTCGATCTCGCGCTGCACCGCCGGTTCGCCGCCGCCGACCAGCCGATGGACGCCGAGTACAAGCTTTCGGAGTCCCGGGAGGAACGCTTCACCGACGACTACGTCCGCACGGTGTACGCGATGTGGGCGCAGTCGTTCCGGTACTTCGCCCCGGATTCGTTCCTGGAGCAGGCCCTGGCGTTCGCCCGGCGCTGGCGGCCCGACCTCGTCGTGTGGGATCCGATGATCTACGCGGGTCCGCTGATCGCCAAGGCCGTCGGCGCCGTACACGTGCGGATGCTCTACGCGCTCGATCAGCCGGCCCGGCTGTTCGCCCAGCATCGCGCGCTCCGGCGCCGCGAACCGGGGCCGGACCCGATGGTCGCGTGGATGTCGGAGTGGCTCGGCAGGCACGGCCTCGCCTTCAGCGACGACCTGCTGCTCGGCATGGCCACCATCGACCCGTCACCGGCGTGCATCCGGTATCCGCTGGACATCGGCTACCTGCCCGCCCGGTTCGTCCCGGTGAACCGGCCGCTCCCGGTCCCGCCCTGGGTACTGGAAAAGCCCGGCAGGCCACGCGTGTGCCTGACACTCGGCGTGTCGAACCGGCAGATCCACGGCCGCGAGCAGGCGTCGGTGACCGATCTGATGGACGCGGTCGACGGCCTGGACATCGAGGTGATCGCCACCCTGAACCCGGATCAGCTCACCGGGGCCCGCCGGGTCCCGCCCAACGTCAAGGCCGCCGGTTTCGTGCCCATGAACGAGTTGCTGCCGTCCTGTTCGGCGATCGTGCACCAGGGCGGTGGCGCGACCATCGGCAACGCCGTCGTGCACGGCGTGCCGCAGCTGATCGTCCCCGGGACCACGTGGAGCGAGCGCGCTTCCGCGGTGGCACAGGAAAAGCGCGGCTACGGCTTGTTCGTCGACCTGGAGGACATCACTGCCGAGCGGATCCGCGCCGCGCTGACGCGGCTGCTGGAAGAGCCTTCCTTCAAGGAGAACGCAGCCCAGGTGCGGGACGAGATGCTGGCCGCTCCCCCGCTGACCGACATCGTTTCCCGGCTCGAAGCCATGACCGCCTGACCCCTCGCCCGGCGCCGGACCGGGTGCTCCCGGACCTCGTGGTCCGGGAGCACCCGGTTCGCCGTCACGCCAGCTGGAGTTCCAGTTCGGCGGTCATGTGCTCGGCGAGCCTGGCCGGCGTCTCGTGGTCGAAGACCGCGCTGGGCTCCAGCCAGAGACCGGTGACGGCGGTGAGCACCGAACGCAGCTCCATGGCGGTCAGCGAGTCGAAACCCGCGTCGAAGAACGTGCGATCGGCCGCCACCGCGTCCGTGCCGGCGTGCCCCAGTTGCGTGGCGGCCAGCGTCAGCACCATGGTCAGCATCTCCCTGCCCCGCCGCTCCGGCGGCATCCCCGCCAGCTTCGCGCGGAACTCGTTCGGATCCGCGGCCTTGACCTCGGTGGCGTTCCGCCGTTTGCGCGGCGCCAGTACCCGGAAGATCGGCGGCAGGTCCCGCGCGCCGCCGTCACCGAGGTCCAGCTTGGTCGCGACGAGCACCGGCTCCGGGCGTGCCGACGCCTCGGTGAACAGGGCCAGTCCCTCCTCGTTGCTCAGCGTCGCCATGCCGGTGCGGGCGATGCGGTCCCGGAACGACCTGCTCATGTCCTTGGTCATCCCGGACGGCTGTGCCCACAGGCCCCACGCGATCGACTGCGCGGCAAGGCCCTTCGCCCGCCGGTAGGTGGCCAGCGCGTCGAGGAAGGAGTTGGCCGCCGCGTAGTTCGCCTGGCCGGGCGCGCCGCGCGCGCCCGATGCCGAGGAGAACAGGACGAACGCGGTCAGGTCCAGCTCCGCGGTCAGCTCGTGCAGGTTGACCGCCACGTCCACCTTGGGGCTCAGCACCGTGTCGATCTGGCGGGGCGTCATCGTCGTGAACACCGCGTCGTCCAGGACGCCCGCGGCGTGCACCACCCCGGTCAGCGGATGCTCGGCCGGAACGCGGTCCAGCACCGCGGCCAGCGCGGCGCGGTCGGCGCAGTCGACCGCGGCGACGGTGGCCTCGGCACCGAGTTCGGCCAGCTCCCGCACCAGGAGGTCCGCTCCCGCGGCCGCCGGGCCCCGCCTGCTGACCAGCAGCAGGTCGCGCACGCCGAACTCGGTGACCAGATGCCTGGCCAGCAGGCCGCCCAGCGTGCCGGTGCCGCCGGTGATCAGCACGGTGCCGCCGGGCCGGAAGGACGTGCTCGGCCCGGCCTCCCGCTCCGCCGTCCGGACCAGCCGGGTCACGTACGGAATCCCTTCGCGCAGCACGATCTGCGGTTCACCGCCGGCCGCGACCGCGGCGACGACGGCCGTCGACGCGGGGGTGCCGTCGACGTCGACGAGCACGAACCGGCCGTTGTTCTCCGACTGGGCCGAGCGGATCAGCCCCCACACCGCCGCCGCGCCGAGATCCGTCATGACCTCTTCCGCGATCCGGACGGCGCCACGGGTGACCAGGACCAGCGTCGAGGACGCGTAGCGTTCCTCGGCGAGCCAGCGCTGTGCCAGGTCGAGTACCTCCCGCACGCCGTCCGCCGCGCGGTCCGCGGCGGCGGTCCGGTCGAGCAGCACGAACTCCGGCGGAGTGGTCCCGGCGGCGAACAGCGCCGGGAGATCCGGATACACCGCGGCGTCACCCAGCGACGCGGCGAAGCCCGGTTCGTCCCGGCCCACGACCGCCCAGGTGCCCGGCGGCTCGCCCGGTACCGCGCCCGCGGTGGGCCCGGAGCGCTGCCAGTCCACGGTGAACAGCAGATCGGGCCTTGCCCTGGTGGCGTTCTGCGCCGCGGCGAGCGCTTCGGCGGAGATGGCGCGCAGTGCCAGCGAACCGATCGAGGCCACCGGTTGCCCGTCGGCGTCGGCCATGTCGATCGCCACCCCGCCGCGCGCGGGCCCGATCCGTACCCGGACGGTGGTCGCGCCCGCGGCGTGCAGTTCGACGCCGGTCCACACGAACGGCAGCCCGCCGTCCCCGTCCTTGCGCAGGCCGAGGATGTGCAGGGTGGCGTCGAGCAGGGCGGGGTGGACACCGAAGCGCCGGGCGTCGCTGCGGGCGTCGTCGGGGAGGGTCACCTCGGCGAACACCTCGTCGCCGCTCGTCCACGCCTTGCGGACGCTCCGGAACGTCGGGCCGTAGTTCAGGCCCGCGGCCGCGAGACTCGCGTAGAGCGCGTCGACGTCGGCCGGTTGTGCGGCGGCCGGCGGCCATTGGGCGAGATCGGCGACGGGCCGGTCCACGCCCGGCACGAGCGTCCCCGCCGCGTGCCGGGTCCACGGCGTCCCGTCCGGGGCGTCCGCCAGTCGCGAGTGGACGGTCACGGCGCGGGCGCCGGTTCCGTCCGGCTCCTCCACCAGCACCTGAACGCGCACCGCGGCCTTGTCCGGGATGACCAGGGGTGCCTCCAGCCGCAGTTCCCGCACCGCGCCGCAGCCGGCGCCGTCGCCCGCGCGGATGGCCAGCTCCAGCAAGCCCGCGCCGGGGAAGAGAAGCACGTCCCCGGCGGCGTGGTCGGCCAGCCAAGGGTGCGACGACAGCGAAAGCCTGCCGGTGCAGAGCACCGCGTCCGTTCCCGCGAGGGGAATCGACGCGCCGAGCAGCGGATGGCCCGCCCCGTCGAGTCCCGCGGCGGCGACGTCGGCGACCGCGACGGTGTCCTCCAGCCAGTACCGCTGCCGGTCGAAGGCGTACGGCGGCAGCGGGATCCGCCTGCCACCACGGCCGGCATAGATCCTGCCCCAGTCCACCGGCGCACCGTGCACGTGCAATGCCGCGACGGCCGACAGCGCCGAGTCGGCTTCGGGGCGGCCCTTGCGCATGATCGCGGTGAGCGCGAGGTCTTCGGTGTCGGCGAGGCAGTCCCGGACCATGCCGGTGAGCACGCCGTCCGGCCCCAGTTCGACGAACCGGGTGACACCGTGCTCGCGCAGGCCGAGCACGCCGTCGTGGAACCGGACCGCCTGCCGCACCTGCCGAACCCAGTACCCGGGGTCGGCCAGTTCCCCGTCGGTGGCGAGCTCGCCGGTCACGTTGGACATGATCGGGATGCCCGGGGCACCGAACGTCAGGCCGCGGGCGATCTCCTCGAACTCCTCCAGGATCGGCTCCATCCGGGGCGAGTGGAACGCCCGGCGCACGGAGAGCCGCTTGGTCTTGTGCCCGAGCTTCGCCAGCCGCCCGGCGATGTCCAGTACCGCGGCCTCGTCACCGGAGAGCACCACCGCGCGAGGCCCGTTCACCGCCGCTATGTCCACTTCGGACTCACGGCCGGCGAGCAGCGGCCGCACCACCGGCTCCGGTGCCGTCACCGAAACCATCGCACCGCCCGAAGGCAGTTCCTGCATGAGCGCGCCGCGCGCGGCGACCAGCGCACACGCGTCCTTGAGCGACAGCACACCCGCGATATGCGCGGCGACGAGCTCGCCGACCGAATGTCCGAGCAGCACATCCGGCCGTACTCCCCAGGACTGCATGAGCCGCGCCAGCGCGACTTCGACCGCGAACAACCCGGCCTGGGTGAAGACCGTCTGGTCGAGCAGGCTCGCCGCCGGCGAGCCCTCGGGCGCGAACAGCACCTCCCGCAACGGCCGGTCCAGATGCGGGTCGAGGTTCTCGCACACCGCGTCGAGGGCCTTGGCGAAGGTTGCGAAGGTGCCGTACAGCTCGCGGCCCATGCCCGCGCGTTGCGCGCCTTGCCCGGTGAACAGGAACGCCGTGCGGCCGGCGGCCCGCGCGGTGCCGAGCACGACCCGCGGGGAGGGCACTCCCTCGGCGACGTCGAGCAGGTTCGACCACAGCTCGTCGCGGTTCGTGCCGAGGACCACGGCCCGGTGCTCGAACGGGGATCGCGAGGTGGCCAGTGTGAAGCCGACGTCCAGCGCGGAGAGTTCGCCGTCCGCCTCGACCATGTCCGCGACGCGCTGTGCCTGTGCCCGCAACGCGGCCTTGGTACGGGCCGAAACCAGCCAGGGCAACGTGATGGTGTCCGGCGACGGCTCGTCGAGCCCGGCCGGCACGCTGGGTTCCGGCCGGCCGGCCGGCTGCTCCAGGATGACGTGCGCGTTGGTGCCGCTCAGGCCGAACGCCGAGACCGCCGCCCGGCGCGGGCGGCCGCCGGTGGTCCACTCACGCTGCTCGGTGAGCAGCCGGACATTGCCCGCCGACCAGTCCACGTGCTCGGACGGCTCGTCGGCGTGCAGCGTCTTCGGCAGTGTCGCGTGCCGCATGGCCTGCACCATCTTGATCACGCCCGCGACGCCCGCCGCGGCCTGGGTGTGCCCGATGTTGGACTTGACCGAGCCCAGCCACAGCGGCCGGTCCGCCGGCCGGTGCTGCCCGTAGGTGGCCAGCAGGGCCTGTGCCTCGATCGGGTCACCGAGCGCGGTGCCGGTGCCGTGCCCTTCGACCACGTCGACGTCCGAGGGCCGCAGGCCCGCCACGGCGAGCGCGCGGTGGATGAGCCGCTGCTGGGCCGGGCCGCTCGGCGCGGTGATGCCGTTGCTGGCGCCGTCGGAGTTCACCGCCGACGCGCGGACGAGCGCCAGTACCTCGTGCCCGTTCCGGACGGCGTCGCTGAGCCGTTCGAGCACGAGCACACCGACCCCTTCGGACCACGACGTGCCGTCGGCGGCGGACGAATACGCCTTGCAGCGGCCGTCGAGTGCCAGGCCGCCCATCCGCGCGAACTCGACGAAGCTGCCGGGCGTCCCCATCACCGTGACACCGCCGGCCAGCGCGAGCGTGCAGTCGCCCTGCTTGAGCGCCTGCACGGCCCAGTGCAGCGCGACCAGCGACGACGAGCAGGCAGTGTCCACAGTGGTCGCGGGGCCTTCCAGCCCGAGCGTGTAAGCCACCCGGCCGGAGACGACGCTGCCCTGCGCGCCGACCAGCGAGAGGTTCTCCTGCTCGGCCTCGTTGCCCTGGGACACCGCGGTGAACACGCCGAGGCCGTAGTCGCTGCCGAAGGCACCGGCGAACACCCCGGTCGGGCTGCCGCGCAACGACATCGGGTCGATCCCCGCGCGTTCGACCGCCTCCCAGCACGCTTCGAGCAACTGCCGTTGCTGCGGCTCGATCAGCGCCGCCTCCTTCGGGCTGATCCCGAAGAAGGCCGGGTCGAAATCGCCTGCGCCCGCGATGAAGCCGCCTTCGGGGACGTGCGTGGCCCCGGTCTGCGGGTCGACGAGTTCGCCGACGTCCCAGCCGCGATCGTCCGGGAACGGGGTGATGCCGTCCTCACCGGCCAGCACCATCCGCCACAGCGCCTCCGGTGAGTCGACGCCGCCGGGGAACCGGCAGCTCATCCCGACGATCGCGATGGGATCCGTGTCCGCGGGCCGCTCCCCGCCGGACGCGGTGACCGCCGCCTCCCCCGCACCGGTCAGCTTCTCGTACAGGTGCTTGGACAGGATTTCCGGTGTCGGGTGGTCGAACACCGCCGTCGCGGGCAGGTCGACACCGACCGCGGCGTTGAGCGCGTTGCGCAGTTCCAGCGCTGTCAGCGAATCGAAGCCGAGACCTTGGAAGGTCCGGTCCGCCTCGACGGCTTCGCCGGAGCCGTGCCCCAGCACCGCCGCGACGTGCCCGCGGACGAGGTCGCGCAACGCGCCGGCGCGATCCGCCTCGGCCATGGCGAGCAGCTTGCGGCGCAGCGCATCCGCGCCGGGGCCCGCGCCGGCGGCCTCGCGCCTGACCGCGGGCACCAGTGCGCGCAACGGCTCGGGCACCGCCGCGCCCTGCCCGCGCAGGCCCGGCACGTCGATGCCGAGCGGCACGACGTGCGGCGTGTCCCCGGTCCACACGGCGTCGAAGAGCGCCAGGCCGTCAGCCGCCGGCAGCGGGACCAAGCCGCCGCGGGAGCGGCGGGCGCGTTCGGCTTCGGCGATGTCGCCGGTCATGCCGCCCTCGGTGGCCCACTCGCCCCAGGACAGCGACACCGCGGGCAGGCCGGCGGCCCGCCGATGCGCGGCCAGACCGTCGAGCACGGCGTTGGCCGCCGCGTAGTTCGCCTGGCCGGGAGCGCCGAGCACACCGGCGGCCGAAGAGAACAGCACGAACGCGGCGAGGTCGTGGCCGGCGGTCAGCTCGTGCAGCACCAGCGCGGCATCGGCCTTGGGCCGCAGCACCGTGTCGATCCGCTCGGGCGTGAGCGAGGACAGCACGCCGTCGTCGAGCACGCCCGCCGCGTGGACGACCGCGGTCAGCGAACGCCCCTCCAGTGCCTTCGCCACGGCGTCGCGGTCGGCGACGTCGCAGGCGGCCATCGACACCCGGGCGCCGAGCTCGGTCAGGGAGCGGGCCAGCGCGCCGGCACCTTCGGCGTCCGGGCCGGAACGGCTGAGCAGCACCAGATCCCGCGCGCCGTGCGCGGTGACGAGATGCCGGGCCACGAGTCCGCCCAGCGCACCGGTCGCGCCGGTGATCAGCACGGTGCCGTCCGGATCGAGGGTTCGCCGCGCGCCGTCCGGGGTGAACCGGGCGAGGCCCGGCCCGTACACCATCCCGCCCCGCACGATGGCCTGTCCGATGCCCGCGGCCAGCATTCCGGGCAGCAGCGCCGGGACGCGGGCGCGGTCGTCGGTGTCGACCAGGACGATCCGGCCGGGGTGCTCGGACTGCGCCGCGCGGATCAGGCCCCACACCGCCGCGCCCGCGAGATCGGTCACGTCCTCGCCCGGCCGCGCGACCGCGCCCCGGGTGACCACGACCAGCTTCGCCGCCGCGAACCGCTCGGCCGCGAGCCACTGCCGCAGGACCTCCAGCACGCGGTGCGTGGCCGCGCGGACGTCGTCCGCGGTCATGCCGCCGCCCGCGGCGAGCAGGAACGCGCCGGGTGTGACACCCGGCCACCGCGGGTCCGGGATGTCATCGACGTCTTCGATGTCCACTGTGGACACTTCGGCGGCACCGGTGGGCAGTGGGGCGGGCACCCAGTCGAGCCGGAACAGCGCGTCGCGGACCGCGCCGGGCCCGCCCGCGACCTGATCGGCCGCGATCCGGCGCAGCGTCAGTGCGTCCACGGACAGCACCGGCGCACCGGCCGTATCGGCCACGGTCAGCCGCACGGTGTCCCCGTCGGCGGGAGTGACCCGCACCCGCACCCGCGAAGCACCGGTGGCGTGCAATTCGATGCCCGCGAAGGCGAACGGGACCGTCGCGTCGCCGGAGCCGGGGCTCGCACCGTCCGCCCGCAGGCCGATGGCGTGCATCGTGGCGTCGAGCAGCGCCGGATGGATGGCGTACTGGCCGGCGTCAGGTTCGGCCGTGCCGGGCAGTTCGACCTCGGCGAAGACCTCCGCGCCACGCCGCCAGGCCGCGCGCAGCCCCCGGAACGCCGGTCCGTAGTGCAGCGGGCTCCCGGCGAGGTGGGCGTAGAAATCGTCGACCGGTAGGGCGCGAGCCGCCTCGGGCGGCCATGGGGCGAAGTCCGGATCGGCTTCGGCGGTGCGCGAGAGCGCGCCGGTGAGCGTGCCGCTCGCGTGCCGGACCCAGCCGCTCGACAGCGCGCCCCGCCGCAACTCGTCGTCACCACGGGAATAGACGGCGACGCTCCGGCGGCCACCGGCGTCCGGCCCGTCGAGGGCGATCTGGATCACCACGCCGCCGGTCTCGGGCAGTGCCAAGGGCGCTTCCAGTGTCAGGTCCTCGATCCGGTCGTGGCCGACCTCGTCGCCCGCGCGCCGGACCAGCTCGACGAAGGCGGCGCCGGGCACCACCACGCGGCCGAACACCCGGTGGTCGGCCAGCCACGGCACGGTCGCCGCGGACAGCCTGCCGCTCAGCAGCACGGCCCCGGAACGGGCGTCGCCGATCATCGCGCCGAGCAGCGGATGCCCCGGCGCGACCAGCCCGGCCGCGCCGACGTCACCGGTGTTCTGCGCGCCGAGCCAGAACGCCGAGGTCTGGAAGGCGTACGTCGGCAGGCTTACGCGGCGGGCACCGGTCCCGGCGTACCAGGCGTTCCAGTCGACGTGGACGCCACGCGTGTGCAACCGCCCGACGAGCATGGCCACGGCCGCCGCCTCCGGGCGGCCCTTGCGGGTGGCGGCAGCGAAGGTGGCCTTCCCCGTGCGGGTCTGCTCGCCCATGGCGGTGAGCACCGCGTCCGGGCCGAGTTCGGCGAACACGGTGGTGCCATGGGATTCCAGCGCTCGCACGGCATCGGCGAAGCGGACCGTGCCGCGCACGTGCCTCACCCAGTACTCCGGCGAGCACAGCTCGGCCTCGGTGGCGAGTTCCCCGGACACCGTGGACACGATCGGGAAGTCCGGTACCGCGTAGGCGATTTCCTCCGCGACCGCACGGAAATCGGCCAGCATGGGATCCATGTGGTGTGAGTGGAACGCGTGCGAAACGCGCAGCGCGCTCGTCTTGCGGCCCTCGGCTTCGAGCACGCGTCCCGCCTCGGCGACCGCGTCCGCGTCGCCGGACAGCACGATCGCGGACGGTCCGTTGACCGCCGCGACGGCCACCCGGCCGCCGAGCAGCGGCGCGACCTCGTCCTCGGTGGCCTGCACCGCGAGCATGGCGCCGCCGGACGGCAGCGCCTGCATCAGCTTGCCGCGGGCGGCCACCAGGCGGCACGCGTCCTCGAGCGAGAACACACCGGCGACGTGCGCGGCGGCGATCTCGCCGATCGAATGCCCCGCGAGGAAGTCGGGCGTCACGCCCCACGACTCCACCAGGCGGTACAGCGCGACCTCGAACGCGAACAGCGCGCACTGGGTGTAGACGGTCTGATCGAGGCCGTCGGGGTCGTCGTCGATGACCGTCCTCGGTGGACGGTCCAGGTGCGCATCGAAGGCCGCGCACACGGCGGCGTACGCCTCGGCGAAAACCGGATAGGTGGCGGCCAGCTCGGCACCCATGCCGGGCCGCTGGGCGCCTTGGCCGGTGAACACCATCGCCAGCTTCGCCGCGGCGCGCGCGGTGCCCTCGGCCGTCGAGGGACCGGCTTCGCCCCGGGCCAGCGCGCGCAGCCCGGCCAGCAACTCGTCCCGGCCGGTGCCGACGACCACGGCCCGGTTGTCCAGCGCGGCACGCGTGGTCGCCAGGGAGAAACCGACGTCGGCCGGATCGAGATCGCCCACCGCCGCGGCCAGCCGCCCGGCCTGCGCCCGCAGTGCCGCGGCCCCGCGGGCGGACAGCGCCCACAGCACCGGTGCGGCCGGACCGG
>NZ_JBHYIQ010000148.1:0-19545 GCF_042739895.1 Amycolatopsis sp. NPDC059021 | reverse complement strand
CCGACCTGCTCTCCACCACCCCCGGCGGCGAACTGCGCTACTTCCCCAACAACCGCGCCACCAACCCCGGCGGCGGCCCCTTCAACACCTACCAAGTCACCGGATCCGGCTGGAACACCGCCAACCGCATCATCACCAACACCACCGAACAACCCACACTCGCCGAAGCGGGCAAGAAATGAACAACGAGTGGAATCGGCGGCGGATTTTACAAGGTGCGGCCGTAGTGGGCGGTGCGGCATTGCTCCCCGCCGTAACGGGTCCCCTTTCCCCGGCGAGGGCGATCGGCCAGGACAGGGAACAGAGCCAGACACAGATGGTCCCGGGTGGAAACGGGATCATCTACAGTTTGCAGGCGGACGGTCGTCTCAAATGGTTCCGGCACCTCGGCTGGCAGGACGGCAGCGCGAACTGGGCGAGCGAAACCGGCAGGGAGATCGGCGCGGGCTGGCAGATCCACACCAGCCTGCTGGCCGACGAGACCGGGCAACTGTTCGGCCTGTGCGGTGACGGCAGCCTGTGGTGGCATCGCTGGGTGCTGACCGATCCGAACACCGGGGCGGGATACTGGGCGGCGAACACGAACGCCGTGATCCACCGCGGTTTCGGTGGTTTCAGCTCCGTGTTCGGTGGCTGGAACGGCGTCATCTACGCCGTCGACCCGAACGGCGACCTGTACTGGTTCCGGTACCTCGCGGGCGACGGCACCAACGGACCCGGCGCCTGGGCCAACGGGGGCCAGGGTGCCCTCATCGCCACCGGCCGCCGTGACTACGACCTGAACATGGCGGACCGGGACGGCGTCATCTACGGGGTACGGCACGGCGCCACCCTCGACTGGTTCCGCTACCTCGCGGGTGACGGGAGCAATGGGCCGGGCGCCTGG
This sequence comes from Amycolatopsis sp. NPDC059021, assembly GCF_042739895.1. NCBI lineage: Bacteria > Bacillati > Actinomycetota > Actinomycetes > Pseudonocardiales > Pseudonocardiaceae > Amycolatopsis > Amycolatopsis sp. NPDC059021. Next base: position 18,659 of record NZ_JBHYIQ010000148.1, on the reverse strand, counting down.
GCGAACGACGGCCGTCCCATCGGCATCGGCAGCGGCTGGGAGTGGGGGTCCACAGTGGAGCGTTTCGCCGACGCCGGCACGTTCTACTGCGTGTGGGTGGACCGTTCCGAGCCGGTCGGTCCCGACCACGAGCTGCACTGGTACCGGTTACGGAACTGGAAAACGGTGGACGCCACCGCACGCCCGGATTGGACCGCCGACGCGGGACGTCTTGTCGGCACCGGATTCACCGTGACGAGGACGGCGAACCTGCAGGGGTACGCCGACCGGTGGTCGGCACGGCCCGGTGACAAGGTGGACGTGTCCGTGTCCACGTCGGCGGACACCTACCAGGCAAGCCTGCTCCGGCTGGAGGGTCCGTTACCGGGCACCGTCGTGCTCCCCGTCTCCGCGCATGCCGGGGGCCTGCAACAGCTCCAGCCGAACTACCGGTCGGCGGGGTGCGGCTGGCGCACCAGCTTCTCCCTGACGATTCCCGCCGGGGCGAAGTCCGGCTTCCACGTCGTGCAGCTCACGGGACCACACGGCATGCGCCGGTACATCCCGCTGGTGGTCCGGCCTGCCAAACCGGTCGAGAAGGTGGCCGTGCTGCTGCCGTTCCTGACGCACAACGCCTACAACCACTGGGGCGGGCATTTCCAGTACAGCTGGGACGAGCACCCCCGGCGCCGGACCCTCACCACCCGCAGGCCGTTCGCGAACGCCTACATCGAGGGGCCGGGGCACATGGACGTCCGCTTCTACGGAGACCTGTTCCTCCTACGGTGGCTGGCGCGTAACGAAATCGCCTACGACTGCTACCAGGATCTGGACCTGCACTCCCCGGACGCCTGGCTGAACGGTTACCGGCTCCTGATACTGGCGTCGCACCCGGAGTACTGGACACCGACCATGCGGGAACGGGTGGAGACCTACCTCGCCAACGGCGGGAAGGTCGTGTACACCGGCGGGAACGGGATGTACGAACGTGTGGATCTCAGCTCCGACGGCTCGGCGGTGCTGCACCGCAACACCTCCGGCCAGCGATGGCTGTGGCGTGACCAGGGACGGCCGGAGTCGTCCGTGTTCGGGGTGGCCTACAACGGTGCCTCCTTCATGGAGTTCGCGCCCTACCAGGTGGACACCGACCACCCGTTCCTGGAGGGCACGGGGTTGAAACCGGGGGACACGTTCGGCCACACCGGGTACAACTTCGCCGCCAGTGGCTGGGAGGTCGACGCGATGGACGGCGCGGGGCCGCTGCTGCCAGGGGTGCGCCGAATCGCCCACGGTACCCAGAACCATGGCTCCGACATGGTTTTCTGGGACAAGGGAAAGGGTGGCTGGGTGTTCAGCGTCGGTTCGCTCTGCTTCAACGGAGCGCTGGCCTACGACCCCGCCATGTCCCGCCTGCTGCGTAACGCGGTTCTTTCGGCACTGTGAAGCGACGGGGCCGCGGGGAATTCCTCGCGGCCCCGAGCCGGCAAGCCGTGCGTCCTATCGGCGCCTGCGCCATGCCCTGCGGTCGGCGGCGACACCGGACAGGTGCAGTGCGATGCACAGCAGGCCCGCGGTGGTGAGAGTGGTGGTCGTGACGAGGCGTCCCAGGCTGGTGTCGATCAGTTCGAGGAGCAAGGCGAGCGCGAAGAGCACAGCGGCGGCGATGGCGAACATGGCGTCCCTTCACATCCGGACGGCGACGGTGTGAGGGCCGCCGCGTCACCGGCCTTCGGCCGGGCGGTCGCAGCGTAGGGCGGCCGAGGTTCCGGTGGTACCGCAGGACGGGTTCCGCGCCGGAGCAGGGGAGTAGTCCAAAGGAAGGAAGGGACCGCGGGGCACGGCGGCTCGCCCTGTACCGGCTGGGCCGGTGTGGCCGGATTCCTCAGTGGTGTCACCGTGCGCGCCGGGCCGGCTCCGTATGTCCTTTGTGGATAGTCGTGATGGACGGCGTGTGTCAGTCCTTTGTGGTTCGCACGTCAGCCGGTCCCGGTAACGCCGTTCATCGCCGCGGCCAACGAAGCCAACGCGGCCCTCGAGGTGATCCAGGTGCCAGACGGCCGGCACGGCTTCGACCAACTCGACCACACCGAGCAATCCAGGGCCGCCGTTGCCGTCGCCATGATCGGTCCGCACGCTGGAGCTGGACCATGGTCTCTCGGTGGATCACCTGCAGTCAGTGGTGCATCGTCTGCCGATCTGCGGTGGTCCTGCAGGCCGTAGCCGCCTGGACCGAAACATTGTCAGACGCGCTAGTCGCTGCGCGCTACGATGCCGGACGTGGCGCTCGACCGGGTGGAGGGCATTTCGGGGCTGGAGTACCGATTGTCGGACTCGCCCTATGTCGAGGGCGTGTATCGGGTGGCTCCGGATGGTGGGCATAGCGGCTTCGCGCCGGAGCGCATGGTGTCGGTCGTGAACTCGAACTGGGAGCTGCTGGTCTGGGCGTCCGACGGCGTCACCACCGTTTCGGTCCGCGGTCCCGAGACCCGGCCCACCGTGGTGCCGTTGGGTGACGGGCTGGGCAGCACCTTCGGCGTGATCTTCCGGCACGGTGCCTTCCTGCGGAATCTGCCCGTGGGCGGGCTTGTGGACGGCAGCGTGTCGAGCCCGTACACGACGCCGCGCTCCTTCCTGCTGCAAGGCAGCGAGTGGGAGATCCCCACCTACGAGAACGCGGAGACGTTCGTGGAGCGCCTGGTCCGGGCGGGGTTGCTGGTGCGGGACCCGTTGGTGACCGACGTCGTCGCCGGGGAGCGGCCAGTGCTGGTCACACCGCGCTCGGTGCAGCGCCGGGTCGCCGCGGCCACGGGCCTGACGCAAGGCATGATCCGGCAGATCGAGCGGGTGCGGCAGGCGACGCTGCTGCTGCGGCAGGGCGTGGCCGCGGCCGAGGTCGTGCATCTTGTCGGGTATCACGACCAGCCACATCTGGCGCGGTCGCTGACCCGGTTCGTCGGCCGGACGGCGACGCAACTGCGGCGGCCCGATGCCCTCGAGATGGTGTCGCTGCTGTACAAGACCGAGGTCGAGGTACGGCCATAGGTTCTTGTAGCCGGAAGGCCCGGCCACAAGAACCGAGGAGTACCCATGGCTTTCACGCAGATCTTTGTCAACCTGCCGGTCACCGACCTGGACGCGAGCACGGCGTTCTACGTGGCGCTGGGCGGGGTGCTCAACCCGCAGTTCACCGACGAGACTTCTGCTCAGGTCGCCCTCGGCGAGGTGGTGATCGTGCAGCTCATGACGCACGAGCAGTTCGCCCGGTTCACCTGGCGGCCGGTCGCCTCCGGTGCGATCGAGTCGATCCTCGCGTTGCCCGCCGAGTCGAAGGAGGACGTCGACCGGTTGGCCGACGCCGCCGTGAAGGCGGGCGGGTCCGAGCCGCGTCCCCCTCAGGACATGGGCTGGCTCTACAACCGTGCTGTGGACGATCCGGACGGCCACAGCTGGGAACTGCTCTCGTTCGACGCCTCGGCGATGCCCGGCACACCGGAGTGAATCGCCTGACGCTGGCGAGCGCGCGGTGAGGTCGAGCGCGTCGGCCGGGGTGGTCATTCCAGTGTGGCGCCGGTGCCGACGCGGTGGATGGCTTCTTCGGTTTCCAGTTTTTCCTCGAGCCGTTATGGGTGTACCGCCGGTGAGGGCGGCACACCCACGGTGTCAGTCTGCGCGCTGGGGACTGGAATTTTGCTGCTGGGCTTCGTGCAGCTGGTCTTCGAGGGACACGATGCGGCACGCCGCGTCGATGGCGGTGCCCTGGTCGACCAGTTCCCGCACCCGCGCGGCGATCCGCAGCTGGCGGCGGGAGTAGCGGCGGTGCCCGCCGGCTGAGCGCTGCGGCTCGATCAGGCCGGCTTCGTCCAGGCTGCGCAAGAAGTTCTGACTCGCGCCGAGCATGTCCGCGGCGCGGCCCATGGTGTAGGCGGGGTAGTCCTCGTCGTCGAATTTGTCCGCGCTGCCACCAGGAACGGCCGGGTCGTGTTGGTCAGGGATCATTCCACCTCCACATCACAAGGGACCCCGGGTGCCGTGCACGGCACCCGGGGTCCCAGGGGTTGGGTTTCATCATTGCCGACCGGCATCCATGCCGGACTGTTGTATCCGCATCCGCCTGCAGAGCGGACTGTGCGGGGATCGCTGAGTCGTAACCGAGAACCACCTTCCAATCCGATGGGACTGCGGTACCCGCGCGGCGCTACTGCCCAGCCGCGGCGGGCGATCCAATGATGTGCCCTATCCCTTCTTTCCTGTGTTTCTCTCGTACTCGGTACTGCTGCGATCATCACCGGCCGGAACCCCTTACCGAGATCGGTCCCAGCACGCCTGATGTCGCTGGGGAATGCGGGGCCCTTGTGCTGCTCGGCCCCGCATCCGCCCGTCTTCTTCACTGCATACTGCGAACTGACATCACTTCGCGCGGACACTCGTACAAGTCCGCGCCTGCCGCACCGGGGCCGCTACTGCTTCGTCTTCACTACCCGGCCCCGGGTCCGCCACCGGCCGGAACCCCTTGCGTACTCGGCTCCGTCCCGCACGGCGGTGCTACCTGTCTTTCGCGGGCAGTTACGTCATCTCCCGCGCCATCCGACGTTATCTCTCTCCGAACAAGAAGAAGGCTACACCCCACCGCGGTTGAATGTCTACCCCCGTCAGCATAGATTTCCTGTTCTGCGGGCGAGCGCATGTCTGATCCCCGGGAGCCGGAAGTCAGCGGCCATGCCTCGCTTGGCGACCGGGGCGCCGCATGAGCCACCCTCGCCCTGTCACCCACCCAGATTATCTCCCTCGCATGGTTGACATAGTCTCCAGTGAGCGCTATAGAAAATACGTAGCGGTACATGACCTGGTGTCGAACACGACGTACGTTGCCGGGGAGTGATCGACGATGCCGGACACCACGCGCCAGGCGGCGGCCAGCGGGTTCGCCGATCTGGTCTGCGCCGACGCGGCCTGGCTGCGCGCGGAGTTCGACGCGATCATGGCCGCGAACTTCGGAATGCTCCCACCGTGTCCGCCGAGGCCGCGGCCAGGCTCCGCGAGCCCGCGGCGACCGGGCGGTCCACCCCGCGTTGCCTCGTCGGCGCCCCGTCTCGTGAGCGTGCCGCCGAAGAGGTGCGGCGGGCACCGGCAGCGTTCCCCTCCGCTGGCCGGTGTGCCCTGTGTTCAGCGAAGGCGACGGTGACAACGAAGGGCAGGTGATACCTGGTCGTGCCTGGAGCCCGCCCCGTCTCGTGGCCCGCTCACCGGGCGGGGCCGCCTGCTTCGACCAACGGCCGAGGAACCGTGGTGATAGTCCCGGCCCCGCGTCTCGCGGCGCATCCTCGCGGCAAGCCCGCCCGGGTTGACGCGACGGGCCGGGGCGGGCGCCAGGCGATCCACTAGTGGTCGCATGCGCAGCAGTGTTCTCGACAACTTTCCTTCCATACGAGCTGGGTCCGGCCCCGTCGCCTGGGTGGCGGCGGGGCCGGATGCGTGACGGTCCCACCGGGCAGCACGCAGCCCGCAAATTTGCGGCCATGGGAACAGAAAACTTGAGTCGGTCGTTAGCAAGATTGAGAACAGGTTGACTGAGCCGCCGCTCGGCCCGACCCAGCACGCCGGGGGCGGCGCACAGGGAAGGAGAATGGAGGCGGATGGTCATGTTGATGCGGACCGACCCGTTCCGGGAGCTGGACCGGTTGACCCAGCAGTTCTTCGGCGCCAACGGCACCGCGTCGAGGCCGGCGGTGATGCCGATGGACGCCTACCGGTCGGGCAACGAGTATGTGGTGCAGTTCGACCTGCCCGGCGTCGACCCGGACTCGATCGACCTGGACGTGGAGCGCAACGTGCTCACCGTCAAGGCCGAACGCGGCCCCGGCTACGACGAGGGCGCCGAGGTCCAGGTGTCCGAGCGGCCCCGTGGAGTGTTCTCCCGGCAGCTGTTCCTGGGTGACAGCCTCGACGCCGACAACATCGCCGCGCACTACGGCGCCGGGGTGCTGACGCTACGGGTGCCGATCGCCGAACAGGCCAAGCCCCGCAAGATCGCCATCAGCGGCGGCAGCGACGCCAAGCAGATCAACCCCTGAGCACCCGGCTCCGGCCCGGCCGTTACCTGGCCCCGCCCGGCGGCGGGGCCAGCACCGTGAGCACACGCCCGCCCGATCCGTACTTTCCCGGTTGGTGTAGTCACCACAGCACACAGGAAGCCTGCTGTGCAAGGGAGGATTGGCCGAGCCGGGAAAGGCAGCCGTTTCGAAAACGGTAGCCGGCGTGACGAGTGCCGCGCAGGTTCGAATCCTGCATCCTCCGCAGATGGCCCGCTTCCCCTGGTCAGGTGTCGAGCAGTTCCGGTGCGAAGACCTCCTCGACCTTCCACTGTCGCGAGGACAGGCCCTGTTCGTAGTGGTAGCGCAGGAACGTGTCGAGTGTGACACGGTTGGCTGAGATGCCGTAGGGCCACCAGTCCCCGGCGAACTGCTCGTTGTTGTGCTCGACCAGCGCGTGCATCCACGGGACCATGGTCGGGACTTGGTAGAGCCTGCGGTCGTGGCGGTAGCGGTCGGCGGCCGCGTCCTTGGCCGCGGTGAAGGTGCGGTAGACGTCGCGGGCAAGGCCGGGGTGCTCCTGTAGGAGGTCTCGCCGGGCGACGATCGTGTGCATGATCGGGAAGATCCCGGTGCGCCGGTGGTAGTCGCGTTCCAGTGGTTCGAAGTCGGGGAACAGGCGCGCGACGTTCGAGGATCCGTCGAGCACGCACTGCGGGACGTTGGCGGAGAACAAGGCGTCGATCTCGCCCGTGTCGAGCATGGCGCTCAGCGTTTTTCCCTCGGGGACCTCGGACACCTCGAGGTTTTCCGGGTGCGGGTGGGAAATGAACCCGAAGGGCGCGGAGGGATGCTCCAGGCCGCCGATCAGCCAGCGGTTCCGTGCCGGCTCGAATCCGTATTCGTCCCGCAGGATTCCCTTGGCCCACACCCCGGAGTCCTGGCCGTAGGTGCCGAACTCCCCGATCGTCCTGCCCACGAGATCACGGGGTCCGGTGATCCCCGACCGGGTGTTGACGAAGACGCACGAATGCCGGAACACCCGGTTCGGGAAGATCGGCAGCGCCACGAACGGCGAATCTGGCTCCAGCAGCCGGAGGTGGAACGTCAGGCCCAGTTCGGCGACGTCGAACTCGTTCCCGCGAATCAGCCGTTCGAAGATCTCCGGCAGTGTGGCGGCGGTGTCCATTGTGTACTCGAGGTTGTCGCCGGGCACGGTCCCGTCGAACAACGGCCGCGTCGTGTCGTACCGGAAACAGCCGATCTTGAGCTTCGAAACGGACATCGGTTTTTCCCTTCGTTTCAGGATTTCCGCCTCCGATTCTCGGCGCGGGGCCGCTTGCGGGTCCAAGACCGTTTTCGTCGGTTCGATACCGCACGGGTATCGTGTCGGGGTGGATCTGCGCGTGCTCCGGTACTTCGTCGCGGTGGCCGAGGAGCGCCACGTCGGCCGGGCCGCCAGCCGCCTGCACATGGCGCAGCCGCCGCTGAGCCGGGCGATCCGCCACCTCGAGGACGAACTCGGCGTGACCCTGTTCGAGCGCACCCCGAGGGGCGTCACGCTCACCGCCGCCGGGACGGTGCTGCACGACGAAGCCGTCGCGTTGCTGGCGCAGGCCGACCGGATTCCCGGCCGGGTGACCGCCGCGGCGGGAGCGGCGCACCTGACGATCGGCACGCTCGCGGACACGGCCGAGCACGCCGGCGGGCGGCTGGTCCCGCTGTTCCGGGAACGCCACCCGCACGTGAACGTCAGCATCCACGAAGCCGATCTCGGCGACCCGACGGCGGGACTGCGCGCCGGGCTGGTCGACGTGGCACTGACCCGGACCCCCTTCGACAGCACCGGGATCCGGACGCACGTGCTGCGTTCGGTGCCGGTCGGGGTGGTGGTGCGGGACGAGGACCCGCTCGCCCGCCGCCGCTCGGTGTCGGCGGCCGACCTGGCCGGCCGCCGGTGGGTCCGGCTGCCGGACGGGGCCGACCCGGTGTGGATCGCCTACTGGACCGGCGGAGCGCACGACGACGCCTCGCCGGTCATGCGCACCATCCAGGAATGCGTGCAAGCGGTCGTGTGGAACGGGACATCGGCGCTCGCCCCGGTCGACCAGCCACTGCCCGCCGGGCTGCTCGTCGTCCCGCTGACCGGCCGCCCGCCGAGCGAGATCGTCGTGGCCTGGCCGAAGACCAGCCGCAACCCGCTGGTCCGCGGCTTCGTCCAGGCCGCCGACCTCACCTACCGGACCTGAACCGCGACCCACGCCAAGACGGCACAACTGGTCACCGAAATCAAATCGCTGCCACCGGAACTCCGCGCGTTCCGGCAGCCCACACCATCTCCGGGCAGTCCCGCAGCACGGGGTCCGCCTCATCGAAGCAGATTCATAGAGTAGTCAGGCCGATGCATATGGTTATCGTCGTCGCGGGTATCGCTCGTCGCCGCGTCTACTGCGCTGATCCACCGTGTACGGGAGCAAGCACGACATACCTTCTGCTGGAGCGGGTCAGGCTGCTGGTCGTCTTCGTGTTCCGTGCGGTGGCTGGGCTATCCGGGTACGGGCGTGTTCGCTTCGCGCCAGCGGCGGGGTGGCATGCCGTGGTGGCGGCGGAAGGCGGCGGCGAAGGCGTTGGGTGAGGTGTAGCCGGTCTTGCGGGCGATCTGTTCGAGGGTGAGTTCGCCTGCCAGGAGGTAGTCCCGTGCCAGGGTCAGGCGCCAGTCGGTCAGGTATTGCATCGGGGTTTGCCCGAGCGCGCGTTCGAAGTTGCGGGCGAATGTCGGGCGTGACATGGCTGTCAGGTGTGCGAGCTGGGGGACGGTCCAGCTGCGGTGTGGTTCTTGGTGCATTGCCTGCAGCGCCCGGCCGAGCCGGGGGTCTTCGGCGGCGCGGTACCAGCGTGGCGCGGTGGGGCTTTGCTCGTAGGACGCGCGCAGGACAAGGACGAGGAGAACGTCGAGCAGCCGGTCGAGCACGGTTTGGCTGCCGGGTGCCGATTCCTGCAGTTCGCGCGAGATCAGGGCGACGACATCGTGTACCTGGTCGTGGGCGGAGGGCCGGATGATCAGCACGGGCGGCAGCGCCTGGATGAGACCTCGGCCGACGTCGCCGGAGAGGCGGTAGGCGCCGCACAGGAAGACGGATGCGCCAGGATCGGCGGCGTCGGCGGCTGTGGTGACCTCCCAGAACAGTTCGTGGGGGACGCACGTGCCGGGTTTCGGTTCGTTCGCGAGGTGGTGGTCCCGTCCGCCGACGACGATCGCGAGGTCGCCCGGCAGGAGTTGCTCGGCTTCGGCCGCGTCGTCCAGCCAGAGCCATGCGTGGCCACGTAGCACCGTGTGCAGTGAGAGCTGGATGGAGCCCGGCAGGGTCAAGCCCCACGGCGGGAGGGCCGCGGTGCGGACGAAGACCGCACCCGACGCTCGAGCCCGCACGAGATAGTCCTGCAAAACATCCACAGTGTGAGCGTAACGCGTTGCAATCCGAGCGCAATACGCATTGATAGGCGTATCGCGGTGGAGCACCGTAGAGGCATGATCGAATCACAGCCCACGGTCCTGGTCCTCGGAGCGACAGGCAAGACCGGCGCCCGCGTCGTCTCCCACCTCCGAGGCCGCGGTATCGCGGTCCGCACGGCGGCGCGATCCGGCGCCGACGTCGTCTTCGACTGGAGCGACCGCGGCACCTACGCCCCTGCGCTCGAGGCCGTCGCCCGGGTCTACCTGATGGCGCCCGTCATGCGCACCGACTTCGCCGCGGACGTCTCGTTGTTTCTCGACGAGGCCGAGTCGGCCGGGGTCGGGCACGTGACCTTCCTCAGCGCGTACGGGATGGAGCACGCGCCGGAGGAGATCGCCACTCGCGCGGTCGAGCTGGACCTGAGCAGGCGAACTCGGCTGACCCACACCATCCTGCGCCCGGCGTGGTTCATGCAGAACTTCAGTGAGACCTTCCTCAAGCCGACGAACGGGGCGATCGTCGTGCCCACCGGTGACGGCGCCGAGGCGTTCATCGACGTCGAAGACATCGCGGCCGTTGCCGCGGCCACACTGACCGCGCCCGCCGCGCACGCCGGCGCGGCGTACAGCCTGACGGGGCCGCAGGCGCTCACCGTTGCCGAGGCCGCCGCCATCATCGGCGAGGCCGCCGGTCGACCGTGCGTCCATCAGGATCTGGACCGCGAGACCTGGGTCGCGGGTGTGCTGGCGGCGGGCGCTCCCGTCGAATACGGCGCCGTACTGCGCCAGCTGACCGAAACGATCGCGTCGGGCCATGGAGCACGTCCCAACGACACCGTGGAGAAGATCACCGGCACCTCGGCGCGGACCTTCCGGGACTTCGCGCACACGAACGCCGCCGCATGGCGCGAGAGCCCGATGTGATCGACCACGTCTCCATTTCGGTCACCGACATCGGCGCGGCATTGGCGCCCTCCCTCGAAGGCCGCAGGTCCCTGGGCCGGCGAGCGTTCGGGAATTACGACGTGGCCTAGCTGTCGGATGGTGTGGTGGCTTCGTCGAGTGCGGCGATGGCGACGGCGAGGTGTACGTGTGCCCAGTTGCGGTCTTCGGGTTTGATGACGGCGATCAGGTCGAGGGTCGCTTGTTCGGGGCCGTGTTCGCGGCGCAGTGTGCTGAAGGAATCCAGGAGCTGGGTGATGTTGCTGTAGAACTCGGCTATGGCTCCGGGGATTTGGGACAGGGGGAGATGGTCGGTTCGGTCGGAGGGCATGTTCTCCATGGTCCCTGTTACAGCTGTGCAACGGTAATGTCCGCCCGAGTGAAACTGCCCTCCGGTTCGGCAAGGGCGGCGCGGCGCGCGAGATGACCATTCGTGGGCCGGGCGTGATGCCACCGGCCGTCCACTACGGGGTGGAGCACGCTGGTGTCGGCGTAGATGACCGCACCCATCGCTATCATCGCCTGCTGCCGGCTTGTCGCGACTCGTCACCTGGCTGGGGCTGGGGTGAATGATTCGGTGTTGCGTCCGGCGGGGCGGCTGTTGCTTGTGGCGAGTGTTGCGACCTTGGCGCTGAATGTGACTGCGCCGTTGCTGTCGGGACGCTGGGGGAGGGCGGCGTTCGATGCCGTCGGTCCGTTGCTGCTGATCGGGTGGTCGGAAGTGGGGCCTGCTCTCCTTCGGGAGCTAGCCGTCGTTTCGGCGCGGGCGTCCGGGACAGCAACTGCGAACGCGGCGGTGATGGTGCGAAGGTCTGATGCGGTGAGGCCGGACCTGCCTCGCGCCGCGCCCGAGGGTTCAGGCGGGATCGATGGTGGGTTGCTGGAACGGGCGAGGGTGGAAGACCGATTGCATCGTGAGTGCCATCAGCGGCCGATCTCGGCGGAGACGCTCCGGAAGCAGTTTCGGGTTGGTGCGAGAAAACCGCAGGCTCCGGTGGCGGTCGTTCGCCCTGAGAACGCTCCGGTAAGCATGCTTAGTCAGAAGGCGCTACGCGCAGAAGCACGTACTGTCGGTGGCTGAGTACGCTGGTTAAGAGTCGAAACCTTGGCGTTTCTAACGGTATCGAGCAATGCCGGGCAAGGCCCTTTCGCCTACTCACAGCGCTCCGTTGTCGACGGTGGATGTCGGGGAGCGTTGGCTGGTGTCGTCCTGTTTTGGACCTCACGAGCTCGTCTTGGGTTCGCGTGACAAACGGGACAGTCGTGACATGGTTCGGCGCGCCGGTGACCATCGGGCAACCGGTGGTCACCTCCGCGGTGGAAGCGGGTGGAGGCAACCCGACCCAGGAATTCTACGGTGCCGATCGAATCTACGCCGAAGGCGTCGTCGTCAAGGACAGCGCTGTGCAAGTCCGGATCCACACTGAGTCCACCTCCGCCGTCGACGTCTGCGTCCACTTTGCCGGCTGAACAAGTCACCGGTTCGGTCCAAGCGGTGCCAGGCAGGGCTGCCGCTGCTGATGCGCCGCGGAGTCGGCAATCCCGGCCCGCGGCTCGGCTGCCACGCCTGCCGCTACCTCGGATCGGTTGGCGTTCCGTGCGAGTTCCCCTATATCCCAGGAGATCGCTGAGTTCGTCCGAGGTGTGTTGTGTGCACTGCTCGATCTTCGCGACAGGGGGAGTGGCCCGATCCGCAGGCTGCTGCTACGCGGACGCCGGCAGTCGGCGAAATGTCTGGTGTCATCGATATTTCATCGGTCGTCGCTACCGTCTCTGGCGCGTAAGCCTATCGAGCTCGGAGGTTTTGAATGAAGAGGTTTTCGATTCTTGTTGCCGGTGTTCTGGCGATAGGGGGACAGGCTCTCGTCGGCGCGCCGGCGGCGCACGCGACCGCTCCGTGCGAGGGTACGTACTCGATCGCGGTGGGTGGGACGGGCAGTACGTGGGATCACGACGGTTTTTACAACGTGACGCAGCACGTCGGGTACGACGCCCGTTTCCCCACCGGCGCCAACGCCCGGACCGGCGTCAACGAGCTGAACCGGCTGGTCCGTGACCAACGTGCCGCGTGTCCGGGCCAGCACGTCAAGATGATGGGGTACTCGCTGGGCGCCGCGGTGGTGCACACGTGGGTCACGGAGAACTGGCAGACGTTCGACAATGTCAACGCCGTGCTGATCGCCGACCCCAAGCGCCAGGGCCCTCCCGGGGCCAACGGTTCGGGTGAGCCGTTCGGTGGCGTCATCGGCTTTCCGCTGGCCGGTACCGACAGGTTCTTCGGCAACGTGCCCGTCAAGACGGTCTGCAACTGGGACTACATCTGCGACGCGTCCGCCGACCCGACGCAGTATCCGAAGGCCCACATGGAGAACTACCCCAGCGACTGGGACGGCAATCATCACAGCGACAACGCCAACGAAATGTGGTTCAACGGCGCCTGGCACCCCGCGAACTGGTAAATAGTTACCTAAGTCGAACGTGACCGGGGCGAGGCACGAGTTCGCGAACGCGTTGAGGAGCCGGCCGAGTTCCCCGCCCCCGCATGACCGTGCTGTCCAGCCAGGCAGGCTGGACAGCACGGTGCAGATTCGCAGCTTGAGTGATCGGCTCGGCGCCGGTTCCGGATGTGCTGGGAACCGGCGCTGTTGCGGACGTTCACTCGTAAACAACTGAGCGCTTTGATCAGTACGCCGACATTCGGTGTGTCCAGGCAGGCGTCGCCGGCGATCGGCAAACCGCTCGTGAGAACGACCGCGGGGGAGCGGTGACCGTGGATCAGCCCTGGGTTTTCGCCCAGTCGGCCCGGATGTGCCGCAGATGGGCACGGACCAGTTCCTCCAGGCGCGCGGTGTCGCGGTCGGCGATCGCGGCGAGGATGTCGCGATGTTCTCGCGCGGAATCGGCCAGCGCGCCGCGTTCTGCGAGGTTTTCCAGGCCGTAGAGGCGGGTCTGGTCGCGCAGGGTGGCGACAGCGGTGACCAGGCGCTTGTTGCCGCCGCAGCCGAGCAGGTCGAGGTGGAAGTGCCGGTCGGCGTCGAGGAAACGGACGACGTCGCCCGCCTCCGCGGCGTCCTCGATGTCCGCGGCGAGCGCGCGCAGGCGGTCGAGGTCGGTGCCGGTGATTTTGGCCGCGGCATTGAGCGTGCCGGGTAGTTCCAGCAGCAGCCGCATTTCGTAGACCTCGTCGAGGTCCTGCTCGCTCATCGGGACCACGCGGAACCCGCGGTTGCGCACCGGTTCCATGAGCCCCTGGTTGACCAGAGTGAGCATGGCTTCCCGCACGGGACTGCTGGACACCCGCAGCCGCGTGGCCAGTGCCGAGGCCGAGTAGATGTCGCCGGGGCGGATCTCGCCCGACACCAGCGCGTGCCGGACCAGTTCCAGCACCTGATCCCGCAGGTTCGTGTGCTGCACCAGCCCGGTGGCGGGCTCGACCACGCGTCGCTCCTTCAGTTCGTCCTTGACTTCCCGGCCTGCGCGATGCATCTTACACGTCACCGGTATGCGGTTACCGGTGACCGATTACCCGGGAGTAACTTATGGCAACCGAGGTACGGGGCTACTGCACGCTGTGCCGGTCGCGCTGCGGCGCGGTCTACACCGTCGATGACGGCGCGCTGGCCGGGGTCCGGCCGGACCCCGGCCATCCGACCGGGGCGGCGATGTGCCCGAAGGGCCGGGCGGCGCCGGAGATCGTGCACAGCCCACGGCGGCTGACCACCCCGCTGCGGCGCACCACGCCCAAGTCCGATCCGGACCCGAAATGGGAAGCCATCGGCTGGGACGAGGCCATGGACGAGATCGCCGCGCGGCTCGGCCGTATCGCCGCCGAGAGCGGACCGGAGGCCGTCGCCTTCGCGGTGACCTCGCCGAGCGGGACACCGCTGTCGGACTCGATCGCCTGGATCGAGCGGTTCATCCGGCTCTTCGGCAGTCCCAACATCTGCTATTCGACCGAGAACTGCAACTGGCACAAGGACTTCGCCCACGCGTTCACCTTCGGCTGCGGGATGCCCGCACCGGACTACGCGGGGACGGACCTGGCCGTGCTGTGGGGACACAACCCGGCGAAGTCGTGGCTCGCGCAGTCCGCGGCACTCGCCGAGGCGAGAGCGAACGGCGCGGCACTGGCCGTCGTCGATCCGCGCCGCTCCACGTCGGCCCGCGACGCCGACCACTGGCTGCGCGTGCTGCCCGGCACCGACGCCGCGCTGGCGCTGGGGACCGCCGGCCTGCTGCTCCACAGTGGACGGTTCGATGAGGCGTTCGTGCGCGCGTGGTCGAACGGTCCGCTGCTGGTCCGCGCCGACACCGGCCGGTTCCTGCGCGCGGAAGAACTCGAACCGGGACTGCGCGGGTTCGTGGTGTGGGACGAGCCGGCGGGCGCTCCGCAGCCCTACGACACGGACTACGCGGCGGTGGACCCGGAACGGTTCGCGCTGCGCGGAAAACGCCGTGTCCATACGGTGTCCGGGACGGTCGACTGCGTTCCCGCGTTCGAGCGGTACGCCGACGCCTGCGCCGCGTGGCCGCTGGAGCGAACCTGCGCCGTCACCGGCGTCGACGCGGCGTCCGTGACGGGCTTCGCGGATGCCCTCGCTACGGCGAATTCGGTCGCCTATCACGGGTGGACCGGTGTCGGCCAGCACGCCAACGCCACCCAGACCGAGCGGGCCATCGCCACGCTGTACGCGCTGACCGGCTCCTTCGACACTCCCGGCGGCAACGTCATCCTGCCCCGATTGCCGGTCAACGCGGTCACCAGCCCCGACCAGCTCTCGCCGGGGCAACGCGCGAAGGCGCTCGGGCTCGACGAGCATCCGCTGGGGCCGCCCGCCAATGGCTGGGTCAGCGCCAGGGCGCTGTGCCGGTCCATCCTCTCCGGCGAGCCGTACCGGACCAGGGCGATGGTCGGCTTCGGCAGCAACCTCATGGTGTCGCAGCCGGATCCGCACCGGACCGCGGCCGCGCTGCGTGAGCTCGAGTTCTTCGTGCACCTCGACCTGTTCGCCAATCCCACCGCGGACTTCGCCGACATCGTCCTGCCGGTCACCAGCCCGTGGGAACACGACGCAGTCAAGGCGGGCTTCGAGATCAGTCATCGCGCGGCCGAACACGTCCAGTTCCGGCCCCGGATGGTCGAACCGGTCGGCCGGTCCCGTTCGGACACCGAGATCGTGTTCGACCTCGCGTCCCGCCTCGGACTGGGCGCGGACTTCTTCGGCGGCGATCTCGGCGCCGCCCGCGACCACGTGCTCGCCCCGCTCGGACTGACCACGGCTGACCTGCGTGCGCGGCCCGGCGGGCTACGCGTTCCCCTCGAGACTCGATATCGCAAGTACGCCGAAGTTGCCGGGGACGGGACGGTGACCGGCTTCGCCACGCCCACCCGGCGCGTCGAACTGTATTCGCAGCGGCTGGCGGAGCACGGCTCCCCGGCGGTCCCGGAGCACGTGGCGCACCACGAACCCGACCCGCGCTTCCCGCTCATGCTGACGTGTGCCAAGAACGGCTATTTCTGCCACAGCCAGCATCACGGGATCACCTCGCTGAGAAAGCGCTTCCCAGAACCGGCTGCCGACCTCGCACCCGATCTCGCCGCCGCCCGCGGCATCGCCGACGGCCAGTGGATCACGATCTCCACCCGCGGCGGTTCGGCCACGATGCGGGCCAGGATCGACCCCGCGCTGGACCCGCGGGTGATCGTCGCCGAGTACGGCTGGTGGCAGGCCGCTCCCGATCTCGGGCTTCCCGGCTCCGACCCGCGGCAATCCGGTGGCACCAACTACAACCTGCTCGTCGACGACGCCGATCACGATCCGGTGAGCGGTTCGGTCCCGCTGCGCTCCACCGCCTGTGACGTGCGGCCGGTGCCGGACGCGCACTGGCACGGGCGTCGCGAGTTCGTCCTCGCCGGCAGCACCGCCGAAACCGCCGCCGTCCGCGCACTGCGCCTGGCTCCGGTCGAAGGCGGGCCGCTGCCGGAATTCCGGCCGGGACAGCACATCACGCTCACCGACGGCCAGGGGATCACCCGAAGCTACTCGCTGACCGGACCCGCCGAGCCCGGTGACGACGCCGAGTACCACGTCGCGGTTCGCCGCGTCGACGGCGGCCGATTCTCGTCCTACGTCCATAATGGACTCAGGGTCGGGGACCGGGTCGAGGTCACCGCGCCGAATGGACCGTTCGTGATCCCCGCCGACATCGAGTTCCCGGTGGTGCTGCTGGCCGCCGGGATCGGGATCACCCCCTTCCTCGGCTACCTGGAAACACTCGCCGCCCGCGGTGGCACCGTGCCCAGGGTCGTGCTGCACCACGGCAACCGGGACTCGGCGTCGCACGCGTTCGCCGCCCGGATCCGTGCACTCGCGGCGCGGCTGGACCGGCTCACCGTCATCGACCACTACAGCAGGCCCTCGGCCGCCGACCGTCAGGGCCGGGACTACACCACGCGCGGCCGCGTCCGCGCCGAGGACATCGACGACGAGCTGATCCGGCAGCGGGCCCGCTTCTACCTGTGCGGCCCGGAGGCCATGCTGGCCGAGCTCACCGCCGGGCTCGTCGCCCGCGGTGTCCCGAAGTTCGACATCTTCGCCGAGAAGTTCCACGCGGCTCCCCAGGCGGTCGCCATCCCCGACGACGCCGAAGCCGATGTCCACTTCGGACGTTCACAACGGACACTTCGCTGGCGCCGGGCCGATGGCACGCTGCTGGAACTGGCCGACCGCGCCGGGATCACCCTGCCCAGCGGCTGCCGGGTCGGCCAGTGCGAAAGCTGCGCTGTGGCTGTGCTGGCCGGACAGGTCGCGCACCTGGTCGCCCCCGCCGGCGAACTGCCCGAAAACACCTGCCTGGCCTGCCAGGCCGTACCACTCACCGACCTGACCCTCGACGCCTGAGGAGGCACCCTTGCTCACCATCACCGCCGACGACACCGCCAGCGCGCTGCCCTTCGACGCGCTGATTCCCGCGCTGCGCGAGGGTTTCCGCCGGGGTGCCCACACCCCCGACCGGCACAGCCACAGCCTCGACGAGGCGTCCGGGGCGTCCCTGCTGCTCATGCCGTCGTGGAGCGACGGCGCCTACCTCGGGGTCAAGCTCGTCACCATCTTCCCCGGCAACAACGCACACGGGCGTCCCGCGTTGTCCTCCGCCTACATCCTCAGCAGCGCCACCACCGGCGAGCACCTCGCCGTGCTCGACGGTGACGAGCTGACCCGCCGCCGTACCACCGCCACCTCGGCGCTGGCGGCCTCGTATCTCGCCCGCCCGGACAGCCACGTCCTGCTCGTCGTCGGCGCCGGGCACATCGGCGGGATGGTCCCCGCCGCCTACCGCGGCCGATTCGACCTGCGCACGGTCCTGGTCCACGACACCGACCCCGCGGCCGCGCAGCGCCTGGTGATCCGGCTGCGCGCCGACGGCCTGGCCGCGGACGTCGTCACCGACCTCGCCGCCGCGGCCGGCCGCGCCGACATCATCACCTGCGCCACCCTGGCCACCACTCCGGTCATCCACGGGGCCTGGCTGCGTCCCGGCACCCACCTCGACCTCATCGGCAGCTTCCGGCCGCAGATGCGCGAAGCCGACGACGACTGCCTTCGTCTGTCCACTGTGTACATCGACACGCCGACCGCGCTGGCCGAATCCGGCGACCTGGTCCAGCCCGTCACCGCCGGGACGTTCGACCCCGCGACGATCGCGGGCACGCTGAGTCAGCTCTGCCGCGAGGAGGTCCCCGGACGTCGCGATCCTGACCAGATCACCCTCTTCAAGGCCGTCGGCAGTGGCCTGGCCGACCTTGCCGCCGCCGAACACGTGCTGCGCAGCGTCGTCCGGTCCGCCGCCTGACCCCACACCACCGGCCACGCCCCGAGCAGCAAAGGAGCTGCCATGTCCCAGCCCACCCCGGCCGCCCCGCCCAAAGCCGGTTTCCTTGCCAGGACGGCGATCCGCGCCGCGAACTGGTCCGAACGCTGGTTCCCGAACACGCTGGTGTTCGCCCTGCTCGTCGTGGCGGTGGTCGCCGTGGCCGCGGTCGCGATCGGCGCGTCCCCGATGAGCGTCGCCTCGGCCTTCGGGGGTGGGTTCTGGGATCTGATCCCGTTCACCATGCAGATGGCGATGGTCGCCATCGGCGGCTACGTCGTCGCGACCGCGGGTGCGGGGGGGCGGGGGGGGGGGCAGCTGAACAAAACAACCAGACACAGGGTGTCAGGTTGGGTGGGTGAGGGTGGGGGGGGTGGTGGTTT
>NZ_JBHYIQ010000147.1:0-19681 GCF_042739895.1 Amycolatopsis sp. NPDC059021 | reverse complement strand
GGGGGGTGCGGGGGGGGGGCGCCGCTCCCCGCGGGCGCCGCCCGCGCCGCCCCCCCCCCCCCCCGCCCCCCACACCCCCCCCCCCCCCCGCCCCCCCCCCCCCCACGTGGCACCCAGCGCCGACGGGCCGAGGTGCCGAAGGGCACCTTGAGTGCATCGCGCGCACCGAAGGCGCCCTTCAGCACGTCCGGCGCACTGAAAGCGCCCTTCAGCACCCGCCCCACCCCGGACAAGCCGTCAACGCCGCCGACGCGTTTGTCCTTTGTGGATATAACGGCTGCGAAGGGGTCCCTGAGGGCGTTGAGCGCTATGAAGGACCCCTTCACGGCATCCGGAGGGGCCGGAGTGCGTGACACGTGAGGCTTTACGCGGCGACAGACTATGTCTCGAACGCGTCGTTCGGGACGGTGATCGTCGCGAACGACGCGTTCGCGACACAGGCGCTGCCTCCCACCCTCGCCGAGTCGAGCCCCTGCCCCTGTCCCTGCCCTTGAAGGGCACCTTGAGTGCAGCGTGTGCACTGAAAGCGCCCTTCAGCACGCCCACCTCAGCCATCCATTGTGGACTCACCAAACAGAGAGGCGCCCCGGCGCGACCACCGCACCGAAGACGCCCCTCGCAGAAGAGCGAGAAAGAATCAGTTGCTCTGCACGAACTTCGTCGCCAGCCCCTCACCGACCGAGGTCGCCTTGCTGTGGTTCTCGATCGGCGAGACCGTGGAGTTCTTGAAGCAGATGTAGGTCACGCCGGAGTCGACGCCGCCGTTCTTCGGGTCGGGGTTGATGCCCAGCGCCTTGGCGGTGGCGTAGGAGGCTTCACCGATGATGGACTTCGGACCGGTGTCCCCGATGACCGCGTAGACCACCTTGTTGTTGTAGATCACCGCGCAGGAACCCGCGCCCTTCAGTTTGGACGCCTCGTAGTTCCAGATCCCGCTCGCCTGCGGCACGACGACATACGGCAACGCGGCCGCGTTCAGCGGTTTCCCGTCGGACTGCGGGAAAGCGGTGTCCGGCAGGAAGCAGCAGTCCGTCTTTTCGTTGCACTGCGCGGTCCGCTGACCGTCGCAGTCGATGTCCATGTCGGCCTTCCAGAACACCGCACCGTTGGCGTCGCAGACCGACACCGAAGCCCCGGTTTCCTCGTCGGTCTTGTACTTGCCCTTCGAGATCTGCTTGCAGCCCGCGGTTTTCGCCAGCAGTTCCGCCGCACTCGGCCCCGCCTGTACAGAAGCACCAGAAGCATCAGCCGGAGCACCCAAAGACCCACCCAAAGGCGCGGCCACAGCCGATGGGGTCACCGCCGCGGCCAGCAAGAGGGTCACGAGCAGGATCAGTTTCCGCATAACCTGGCTCCCATTTGTTAGGAAGACTTCCTTACGTGCGCGGCGGGTACTCAGGATGCACCGCAGCGTCACCGAACTCAAGGGCCAGGCGTCAGTAGTTTTCCCACTGTTCAAACGCGCTTGACAAACTTCCAGCTAGCGCGCGACGCGCCGCACCCAGCGGGCGGCCCAGCGTCCCGCTCGACGGTACACAGTGCCCGCACCGGCGAGGACGTCGTCGAGCCACCGCTGGTCGAGATCGTGCCGCACCTCGGTGCGCGACTGCAGCCAGCTGTCCGCCCGCGCGGGGAAACCGTCGCTCGTGTACACCCGGATCGCCCCGGCCGCGCGCAGCCGCCCGAGCACGCGGCGGTCATAAGCGCCGTAGGGCAGCGAGAAACGCCGCACCGGCGTCCCGCTCAGCTCGCCGAGCACCCGCGGCGCCTTCTCGAGTTCCCGCTGCGCCCGCCGGTCGTCGAGCCGCCGCCAGTCGTGGTGCTCCCAGCCGTGTGACCCGATGGTCATGCCCGCGCGCACGAGTTCCCGCACGCCGTCGGAATCGACGTAACCCCGCTCGCCGAGCTTGCCCGCCAGCGGGAAGAACTCGGCGCGCAGACCGCGCTCCACCAGCCGGGGCAACGCGATCTCGACGTCGGAGGAGTTGCCGTCGTCGAAGCTCAGGTGCACGTCCGGCCGGCCGGCGACCGCGTCGAGCAGCTGCTCGAACTGCTCCTCGGTCACCCAGCGCTCGTCCTCCCCAGGGTCGAGCGCCCTGGCCGGGCGGCCTATCCCGTGCACGGCCAGGTTGACCGCCACCGCCATCTCTCGCCTCGCTCAGATCTTTCGGTCGGGTTTGTGGATCTATCGAGCGATTAGCGCGAGAGTTACATCTTTTTACCCGCAGTTAGCCTTTGCGGATCTCCATCGTGCAGCATTTCGGCCCGCCACCGGCCTTGCGCAGCTCCGAAATGTCCACGAAGACGGGTTCGTAACCGCGCTTTTCCAGGAGCGCGGCCAAGCCGGTCGCCTCGACCGGCAGGACGACGTTGCGGCCGTCGGAAACCCCGTTGAGCCCGAAGCACTCCGCATCGGCGGCGTCGGCCAGCACGGCGTCCGGGAAGAGCCGCTCTAGCACCCGGCGCGACCCCGGCGAGAACGCGTCCGGGTAGTACGCGATCTGCGCGCGGGTGGTGTCGGTGGCTTCGGCGAGCACGAACAACGCGGTGTCGAGGTGGTAGTAGCGCGGGTCGACGAGGTTCAGCGAAACCACCGGGACACCGAGGACCTCCTGCGCCTCGGCGTGCGCCGCGGGGTCGGTGCGGAAGCCGGTACCCGCCAGCAGCAGGTTCCCCGTCCAGGCGAAGTCGCCCTCGGCCTCGTTGATCTTCTCCGGCATGGTGATGTCGCGGTAGCCGTGCTCGACGAACCAGCGGCGGAAGTGCTCGGCCTCGGCGGCCCGCTGCGGCGCGCGGAACCGCGAGCCGAGGACGCGGCCGGCGACGACCGTGCCGGAGTTGGCGGCGAACACCATGTCCGGGAGGCCGGGTTCGGGTTCGATCTCTTCGACGGTGTGGCCGAGCCTGCGGTAGGTGTCGCGCAGCGCGGTCCACTGCTCGAGCGCGACCTCGGCGCTCGCCGGCTGGCTCGGGTCCATCCAGGGGTTGATCGCGTACTCCACCGCGAAGAACCGCGGCGGGCACATCAGGTATCGGCGCGTGGTGGGCACGCGCGGCTGCTCCAGCGGTCGGGATCCCTGCATGAATGCAGGGTAAGGCTCGCCTAATACCGCAATCAATCGCTGTTCGCTGCGCATCCACGTGCTAAGCATTGCGTGTGAACACCATCGACCAGCGAATCGTTTCGTGCCTCGTCGCTAACGCGCGCTCCAGCTACGCCGAGATCGGCAAGGTCGTCGGCCTGTCCGCCCCGGCGGTGAAGCGACGGGTCGACCGGCTGCTGGAAACCGGTGTCCTACGGGGTTTCACGGCTGTCGTCGACCCCGAGGCGCTCGGCTGGGGCACCGAGGCGTTCGTCGAGGTCACCTGCAACGGCAACATCACGCCCGCGCGTATCCGCGCCCGGCTCGAACCGCTGCCCGAGGTCGTCGCCGCCTACACGGTGTCCGGCGCCGCCGACGCCATCGTGCACCTGCGCGCGAGCGACATCCACCATCTGGAAACGGCGCTGGAGCGGCTTCGCGGCTTGGAGATCGTCGACCGGACCGTCTCCACGGTCGTGTTGTCCCGCCTGTTGGAACGACCGCCCTCTCCCGAATCTTGAAGCGATACCGAAAAGGGCGGCGTGCGCCACATTCCGGGAAACCGGCACGTGTTCCGTGTCACGCTCGAAGAATGAGCGACACCATCCGCAGCGAACACGACAAGGGCGTCGCGCTGCTGACCGTCGACGCCCCGGACACCCGCAACGCGCTCACGCTCGACCTCTCCGCCCAACTCGCCGAAGCCGTCGCGAGAGCCGAAGCGGACACGGCCGTGCACGCCGTCGTCGTCACCGGCGCTCCTCCGGCGTTCTGCGCGGGCGCCGACCTGACCGCGCTGGGCACCGCGAACGAAGAAGGCCTCCGCGCGATCTACGACGGTTTCCTCGCCGTGGCCCGATGTCGGCTCCCGACGATCGCCGCGGTCGGCGGCGCGGCCGTCGGCGCGGGCCTCAACCTCGCGCTCGCCGCGGACGTGCGCCTCGCCGGTCCCCGCGCCAAGTTCGTCGCCCGGTTCCTCGAGCTGGGGCTGCATCCCGGCGGCGGGATGACCTGGATGGTCCAGAAGGCCGTCAGCAGCCAGCAAGCGGCGGCGATGACACTGTTCGGCGAAGTACTCGACGCCGACGCCGCCGTACGCGCCGGGCTCGCGCTGCGGATCGTCGACGGCGATCACGACGCGTTGCTCACCGCCGCACTCGACCTCGCCGCTCCGGCCGTGGCCGCACCACGCGACGTCGTCCTCGCGACGAAGCAGTCACTACGGAACAGCCGGGGACTCACCGAGCACGCCGACGCTGTCGACGCCGAGATCACGCCGCAGCTCGCTTCGCTGGCCTCACCGGCCTTCGCGGAACGACTCGCGGCGATGAAGACCCGGATCAGCGGGCGTTGAGAAGACCTCGACACCCGGCCACTACGGTCGGCGCCGAGACGTGGGTCACAGCGATCCGCGAAGTTAACCGTTACCATCAGTTACAGGTAAATAGGACGTCCGGCGAACGACGCCGGAACAGCAGCCCGGAAGGCGTCCATCGAGCGGGCACCCGACGACCCTGAGGTCCGGTACGAGCTAACCTCGTGGAAGGCCCTGTGGCCGGAGCCGACACCACCGGGCGGGCGTCCACCCCGGGAGCCGACCCGGGCCACGCAGCATGTCGGGAGAGAGGGAATCCCTGACCCATGAGCACGAGTGCGAACGGCAACGGCCACGGCGCGTCCGCCGGCCTGGCCGCTACCAGGCCCACCGAGGTCAGCAAGCTGGACCGGGTGGTGATCCGGTTCGCCGGCGACTCCGGTGACGGTATGCAGCTGACCGGCGACCGCTTCACGTCGGAGGCCGCGGCGTTCGGCAACGACCTGTCGACGATGCCGAACTTCCCCGCCGAGATCCGGGCACCACAGGGCACCATCCCCGGCGTCTCCTCGTTCCAGGTGCACTTCGCCGACTACGACATCCTGACCCCCGGCGACCGGCCCGACGTCCTCGTCGCGATGAACCCCGCGGCGCTGAAGGCGAACCTCGCCGATGTCCCGTCGGGCGGGACGATCATCCTCAACACCGACGAATTCTCGAAGCGGAACCTGGTCAAGGTCGGCTACGACAACGACCCGCTCGACGACGACACGCTGTCCTCGTTCCAGGTGCACCGTGTCGCCATGTCGACATTGACCCAGGGTGCGCTCGCGGACACCGGGCTCGGCAAGAAGGACGCCGAGCGCTGCAAGAACATGTTCGCGCTCGGCCTGCTGTCGTGGATGTACCACCGGCCGACCGAGGGCACCGAGCGGTTCCTGCGCGAGAAGTTCGCGAAGAAGCCCGACATCGCCGAGGCCAACATCCTCGCCTTCCGCGCGGGCTGGAACTACGGCGAGACCACCGAATCCTTCGCGACGACGTTCGAGGTCGCCCCGGCGAAGCTGGACAAGGGCACCTACCGCCAGATCACCGGCAACACCGCGCTCGCCTACGGGATCGTCGCCGCCGGGCAGCAGTCCAGCCTGCAGATCCTGCTCGGCACGTACCCGATCACCCCGGCGTCGGACATCCTGCACGAACTGAGCAAGCACAAGAACTTCGGCATCATCACCTTCCAGGCCGAGGACGAGATCGCCGGGATCGGCGCCGCGCTCGGCGCGTCCTACGGCGGCGCGCTCGGCGTCACCTCGACGTCGGGCCCCGGTGTCGCGCTGAAGTCCGAGGCCGTCGGTCTCGGCGTGATGACCGAGCTGCCGCTGGTCGTCATCGACGTCCAGCGCGGCGGGCCGTCGACGGGGCTGCCGACCAAGACCGAACAGGCCGACCTGCTGCAGGCGATGTTCGGCCGCAACGGCGAATCCCCGGTGCCGATCGTCGCGCCGCTCTCGCCGGCGGACTGCTTCGACGCGGCGATCGAGGCCACCCGCATCGCGCTGAAGTACCGCACCCCGGTGCTGCTGCTCTCGGACGGCGCGATCGCCAACGGCAGCGAGCCGTGGCTCATCCCGGACGTCGCCGACCTGCCGGACCTGCGCGTCGAGTTCGCGTCGGAACCCAACTCCGACAACGGATCCGGCGAGTTCTGGCCGTACGTGCGCGACCCGGAGACGCTGGCCCGCGCGTGGGCGATCCCGGGCACCCCCGGGCTCCAGCACCGCATCGGCGGACTGGAGAAGGCCGACCGCACCGGCCACATCTCCTACGACCCGGACAACCACGACAAGATGGTCCGGCTGCGCCAGGCGAAGATCGACGGCATCGACGTCCCGGACGTCGTCGTCGACGATCCCAGCGGCGGCAAGGCCCGCGTGCTCGCGCTCGGCTGGGGCTCCTCGTTCGGCCCGATCGGCGCCGCGTGCCGCCGGGTGCGCAAGCTCGGGATGCCGATCGCGCAGGCTCATCTGCGGCATCTGAACCCGTTGCCCGCCAACCTCGGCGACGTCCTGCGTTCCTACGACAAGGTCGTCGTCCCGGAAATGAACCTCGGCCAGCTCGCGCTCCTGCTGCGGGCGAAGTACCTCGTCGACGTGCACTCGCACACCAAGGTCGCCGGGCTGCCGTTCAAGGCCGAGGAACTGCAGAACGTGTTCACCGAGATCATCACCAGCAGTGTTACGGAGGGGGTCAAGTGACCGCGATCGATCTGGGGCTGCCCACTCTCGGCGGTCTGGACCTTGTGCCCAGCACCGAGGACCCGCAGAAGGCGAAGGACTACAAATCCGACCAGGAAGTCCGCTGGTGCCCCGGGTGCGGCGACTACGTCGTGCTCAACGCCGTCCAGTCGTTCCTGCCGACGCTCGGGCTCAAGCGCGAGAACATCGTCTTCATCTCCGGGATCGGCTGCTCCTCGCGTTTCCCGTACTACCTCAACACCTACGGCATGCACTCGATCCACGGCCGCGCGCCGTCGATCGCGACCGGCCTGGCCACCGCCCGGCCGGACCTGTCGGTGTGGGTCGTCACCGGGGACGGCGACGCGCTGTCCATCGGCGGCAACCACCTGATCCACGCGTTGCGGCGCAACGTGAACATCAAGATCCTGCTGTTCAACAACCGGATCTACGGGCTCACCAAGGGCCAGTACTCGCCGACGTCCGGGCAGGGCATGGTCACCAAGTCCACCCCGATGGGCTCGGTCGACACCCCGTTCAACCCGCTCTCGCTGGCCATCGGCGCCGAGGCGTCGTTCGTCGGGCGGGCGCTGGACTCCGACCGCAAGGGCCTCACCGAGGTCCTCGAAGCCGCCGCGAAGCACCGCGGCTCGGCGCTGGTCGAGATCTACCAGAACTGCCCGATCTTCAACGACGGCGCGTTCGACGTCCTCAAGGACAAGGACGAGGCGGCGCAGCGGCTGATCCCGCTGCGGGCCGGTGAGCCGATCCGCTTCGGCCCGGAGGGCGAGTTCGGCGTCCAGCGCGGTGACTGGGGTGGTCTGGACATCGCCAAGGTCGCCGACATCGGCGAGGACAACCTCGTCGTGCACGACCCGTCGATCGCCGACACCTCGTACGCCTTCGCGCTGACGCGGCTGGGCGACCAGAACCTCACGCACGTGCCGACCGGCATCCTGCGCCAGGTCGAGCGCCCCACCTACGACGACGGCGCCCGCGCCCAGGTCGAACAGGCCCGCACCGCCCGCACGCCCGATCTGCAGGGTCTGTTGCGCGGCAAGGACACCTGGACGGTCGTGTAACCCCGCTTCCGAGGTCCGTGGGGGCCTCCTTGAGGGACTCTGAGTCTCTCAAGGAGGCCCCCACGGACTTTTGGTGACCCGGTGCGCGTCCGTCCGTTGTGGACGGTGGGTACGTCAGGACAGGGGGCGGAAGCCGACGCGCTCGGCGTCGCTGGGCGTCCGGAACCAGACCTCGGCCACCATGCGCGGGAACTGCGGCGAATCCTCGGTGCAGTACCGCAAAGCCGTCACACTCGCCTTGACCGCGAAGCCCTCGGCGGGACGTCCGCCGCCCGGACGCGGCATCGCCGAACCGGGGCCGAACGGACCGGGCGGCACCGAATCCTCGGCCACTTCCCGCGCGGGCGGCGGCTCCGGCGGCTGCGCCATCGAGGCCACCACCTGGTTCGGCTGCACGGACGGCTCGAAGAGCGATCCGCTGTGCCCGCCGGTGAGTTCCGGGTCGCGCCGTTCGACCGGCCGCATCGACGGCTGGATCGGCCGCGGCGGCTCGAATCCGCCACGCGGCGCCTCCCTCGGCTGCCGCTTCGGCAGCACCTGGGTGGCCTCCGCGGGAGTCTCCTCCGGAACGTCCTCGAGCACGCCGTCCGAAGCCGTTTCCTCGCCACCACCGAAGGCGTACGCGGGCGTGTCCGATGTGGACGGATCTTGTCCGGTCGCCGCGTGCTCGCCGAGGTAGGACGCGGAAGCGGGCTCCTCGAACGGGGACCGCTCCGGCAACGGCTCCTTGTCGAACCAGTCGGGCGCCGGTTCGGACTCGGTGCGGGAAGACGGCTGGAAAAGGGAAGCCGGTTCGCCACCCGGTTCGAGCCTCTCCTCCAGCATCGAGCGCTGCGGAGCGTCGGCCACGGGTTCCGACTGGAACAGCGAACCCGTCTGAGCGGGCTGTTCTTCCGGCTCCGCCGGGGTTTCGGCCACCCCGGCCTCGGCGGATTCGAGGGACTCGGCGGGCTCCTCGGGTTCGTACTCGGCCGGTTCGGCGTCTTCCAGCGGGGAGCTGAACAACGACCCCGCCGGCGGAGCGGGCTCCTCCGGCAGCGGCGGCTCGACCGGGGGCAGGTACTCCGTCGTGTCCGACTGGTAAGCGCTCTCCGGCGGCACGCTGAGGTACTCGGTCGCCGCGGCGCGGTAGTCCGGCTCGGGGTCGCTCACCCGCTCGATGGAATGCGTGAACTCCTCCGCAGCGGGAGCGGGCTCGGGCGTGGGCTCCGGCTCGGCGTCGTACGCGGCTTCGTGATCCTCCGCCGGGTAAGCAGGTTCCGGCTGTTCCGGCTGGAAGACCTGCGTCGCCGTAAGCGCCTCTTCGTCCCGCTCCGGCCGCGGTTCCGGCTCGCGATGAGAACCTGCTTCGGCCGGCTGCCCGTACTCCGGGGCCGCGACCGGCTCCTGTTCCACGATGGTGTCCGGATAGCCCCGCGCGGGCTGCTCCTCGTCGGCGCCGGGCCGCGCGAAGATCGCCGTTCCGGCTGCCGCGGCGCCCACTGCCCCGGCCCCCGCGGCGAGCGCGGCCGCGTTCGCCGGTGTCCGCGCGGCGTCGGCGCGGGCGTCGCTCAGCGCGCCTTCCAGCTCACGAACGCGTTTGCGGGCGGGCAGCACCAGCAGCAGCCAGGTCAGCAGCACGCCGATGAAGAACGCCAGCAGGCTCCACAGCCACACCTGTCCGAAAATGGACATCTTCCCTGCCCCTTAGTGCCCTTAGTGCGTGCGCTCGACCAGGTAGTCGGCGACCGACTCACACGCGTCCCGCGCAGGGGACGCGGGCAACGCTGCGAGCTCGGCACGTGCTCGCTGAGCGTAGTCGGAAAGGGTCACCCGTGCGCGTTCAAGGCCGCTGGACCGGCGGAGGAGTTCGAGCGCCTCGGCCACCAACGCGTCGTCGGCGATCGGGCCGGACAACAGTTCGATGAGCCGGGGGTCGGTGGCGGGATCGGCCAGCGCGTAGAGCATCGGCAGCGTGCGGACGCCTTCGCGCAGGTCGGTGCCCTGCACCTTGCCCAGCTCGGCCGAGGGCGAGGCGATGTCGATGACGTCGTCGGAGATCTGGAACGCGGTGCCGATGATGTCGCCGAAGCGGCGCAGCGCCTCGATGTGCTCCTCGGCGGCGCCGGACATCATCCCGCCGAACCGGCCGGAAGTCGCGATCAGCGAGCCGGTCTTCTGCGCGATGACAGTCAGGTAGTGCTCGACCGGGTCGTCCCCTTCGCGGGGCCCGACGGTCTCGCGCATCTGGCCGGTGACGAGCTCGCCGAAGGTCTCCGCGATGATCCGCGCGGCGTCGGTCCCGAGATCCGCGACGAGCCGCGAAGCGTGCGCGAAGAGGAAGTCACCGGTCAGGATCGCGACGGTGTTGTCCCACCGCGCGTTGACGCTCTCCGCGCCCCGCCGCATGGTCGCCTCGTCCATGACGTCGTCGTGGTACAGCGTCGCGAGGTGCACGAGTTCCACCGCGGCGGCCGCGATGATGACGTGCTCGTCCTGCTTCGGCCCGAACTGCGCGGAGAGCAGCGTGAACAGCGGACGGAAACGTTTGCCCCCCGCCTCCACCAGGTGCGACGCCGCGTCGTTGACAGCCTGGACGTCGCTGCGCACGACGTCGCGAAGCAGCTTCTCGACCTCTGCCAGGCCGCCCGCGATCGAGCGGAGCAGGGTCTCGTCGGCGATCTGGAGCCCAACGGTCGCGCGCAGGTCCGCGAGGGCGTCACCGGGCACAGCGGGGCTGGATCCCGCCCCGGGGGCTGGTGAAGACACAGACACGTCGGCTCCGCTCTCTCATGCACCAGTCGAGTCGGCCTCCAGCGTAGTAGTACGCCCAGTGCCGCCGTTTACCCGCTGTCCTGCGGAAACGGTGACGAACATGACACCGGCGGCGGATGCCTCCGGACGGGGTGCCACACAGAGCAAAGAAGCCCTCGCACGAACAGGTTGCCTACCGTCCATAACGACATGTCACGCACTCAAGTAGCACAGACCGCCAGGTGTGATACTTTTTCCGAGATAGGTATCACTAAACTGGCGTAACCGGAGTTGTGTACTACTCATGGACCTGACCGACCTGACGCAAGGCAGGCGGGAGCACCTCGTCCGAACGGACCGCGGCTACCGCGCGTTCGTACCGCCCCCGCTACCCCCGGACGTCGAGTTCACCACCGAACTGGCAGCCGTCTTGTCGATCGCGGACCGGGCGGTCGGTGAACTCGCGGGTATCGGCCGGACGCTGCCGAGCGCCACACTCCTGGCCGAATCACTCGTCCGCCGCGAAGCAGTCCTCTCCAGCCGTATCGAGGGGACCCAGACCACCTACTCCGAACTCGTGCTGTTCGAACTCCAACCGCACCACGCAACCGACGGGTCCGACGCACAGGAAGTCTTCAACTACGTCTCCGCACTGAGGTACCTGCTGGCCCCCGACCGGCGCCTCCCGCTCAGCCTGCCGCTACTCCGCGAGGCACACGACATCCTGCTTACCGACGTCCGCGGCGGCTACGCGACTCCAGGCGAGTTCCGCCGCTCCCAGAACTGGATCGGGCCGCCGGGTTGTGTCCTCGACACCGCCACCTACGTGCCACCGCCGCCGGAACGGATGTGGGAATGTCTCGACGCCTTCGAAAAGTACCTGCACGCTGAGCACAGCCTCCCACCACTGGTCACCGTCGCTTGCCTGCACTACCAGTTCGAAGCCATCCACCCGTTCATCGACGGCAATGGAAGGCTGGGCCGCCTGCTGGTGACCCTGCTGCTCGTGGAATGGGGTCTTCTCCCTGCGCCGCTACTCGACCTGTCCGCATATCTGGAACCCCGGCGCGACGAGTACTACGCCAGGCTGCTGGCGGTGAGCACGCGCGGCGACTGGGTCGGCTGGCTTCGGTTCTTCCTTGAAGTCCTGGCACACCAAGCCACCGACGCCCGTGACCGAGCCGTGGCCCTGCATTCATTGCGCGAGCAGTACCGGGCGAACGTCACCTCAGCCCGTACGTCCGCGCTCCTGCCTCAACTGGTCGATGCATTGTTCGCCAGGCCGGCTATGACGATCAACCAGGCGGCGGAACTACTGGATGTCACTCACCGAGCCGCGACGCAGAACGTCCTGAAGCTCGTCGATGCTGGTGTTCTCACCGAAATCTCGGCGCGCGCCCGGACCCGGCGGTTTCTCGCGACGGAAATCCTCCGCACGATCAACGGCGAGTAGCCCGGTGAATCACATCACCGCGTTCTGAGCCGTCGCCTCAGCGGCGACGGTTGATCTTGATGTCGTCCATGCAGGTCGCGGTGGATCCGAGATCCCGATACGGGTAGCGCTGTTCCTCGAGCAGTTCCATCGCCTTGAGCTCGGCCTGATCACGTGCTTCGCGCTCGGCGTTCTCCCCCGGCTCGACGTGCACGACGATCCGGAAGCCGAAGCTCGCGAGATGGTGGTTGTAGGACAGCGAACCCTCTTCGGTGAAGGCCATTTCGGGCTGGTCGGCGGCGAGCAGCCGGGCTCGGGTCGGCTCGTCGGGCCGGTCGAACTTGCCCCGGACGAGCACGCGGTAGGTCGGCATGCCCGCCAAGATACATAGTCGCATACGGATACACGACTGTATTTACGAACGGGTGGTCGTCTCGCACGAACGAGTGACACATCGGCGGTGAACGCAACAGCCGAAACAACCTGACGGATATTCACCTCGTACGGGCAAGGCGAGCGAGGAGGACACGAAATGCGCAGCACCATGGCGAAACGAGCCGGCGCACTGACCGCGTTGCTGGTGGCGGGGCTGACCGCCGGCGTCCTCCCCGCTCAGGCCGCGACTCCGGCGGGCGTCGCCTCGCTCGGCGCGGCCGACTTCACCAAGTCCGGCACTACGAGCACGATCCCGACGCTGGCCCCCTGCGCCGTCGAAGGCCCGACGAGCGCGCAGTCCGGCCTGGTGACCAAGCCCGGCGTCAGCTTCGGCGGCGGCACCTCGTCATGCACGACCACCGTGACCGACCCGGCCAGCCACGTCACGACCACGACGTCGAAGGCGACCGGGACGAACTTCGAACTGTCCGCACTGGTGAGTCTCGGCGGCCCGCGCGTCCGGATCAGGAACTACGAGGTCACCTGCACCGCCACCCAGACGCAAACGAACGCGAACTGGACGTTCGGCGGCCTCAGCGGCATCACCGGCCTGCCCTCGCCCATGCCCGCCAACTACACGAAGCCGCTGACGAAGTCCGGCGGCACCGTGCTGGCGAACGCGGTGTTCAACATCCAGAACCTGCCCGGTGACGGCAGCATGGCGCTGACCATGCTGCGCATCGACTTCATGCCGGACTCGGGCATCACCGGCAGCGTCACCGTCGGCTCCACGGCCTGCTCCCCGACGCCGTGATCACCAACCGAGGAAGTGCCGGTCGATCACCAGTTCCATGACACGCAGCGCGCGCACCCAGTCCTCTTTGGACAGTTTCGGGTGCGCGTCGCTGTGTATCCCGCGTTCATCCTTCGCACTCAGCCGGAATCGGACGTGCCCACGTTCGTCGAGGTCCCCGGTGGGCGAGGCGTAGATGTCGAATTCGTCCTCGCCGAGGGTCTGATACATGACCGCGGGCTTGTCGACCACGGTTATTTTCTTTTTGTCCTTCCACAACGTGGTATCCGAACCGAAAATGCCCGCGTTGTCACCCCTAGCCGTGAATCCGGCTTCGATCTGGAGCCGGTGCTGTGATTCGACGAAATAACAGGCATTCGGTGTGGCGACCGGACGGAAACCGGGTCCGTAGACCTGGGCAACCGCTGCGGCGAACGTCGCGCACAGCACGTTCGGATTGTGCTCGCCAGCGACCAGTAGCTCCCGGTGATCCTCCGGAACCGGCACCGGGACTGCCGGATCGCAGATTTCGCCGCCCAGCAGATCCGCACACGCCCCGACCGCCCCGGTGTCCTGCCCGTCCGGCGGATAGACGAGGTTCTTGGGCAGTTTCGCCGCCGCCCCGGCCGCGAAATCCTTGACCATTTTGCAGGCATGCGGCCCCTCGGCTCTGCCGACGTACGGATCGATCCGGATCGCGCGACGGAAACTGACCGGAATGCGATACACACAATCGACGGTCTCCCCGCCGCGTCGGCTCTCCAGCTGATACCCCTTGATCCCGCCCAGGTCGACCACGGTGCTGAACCGCCGTTCGGTGTCGCCGGTCGATTCCTCGTCGGTCACCGTGAGCAGCGGTGCGTCGTCGCGCGTCAACCGGCACTCGCGCCGGTCGTCGCGTATCCAGGGCACGAGGTTGACCGGGGTGTCGTTCGCCTTGCGCTTCGCGTAGACGCCGAGGTCGATCAATGCGCAAAGGTCCAGTTTGTCCACCTCCGCCAGCGCGGCCCGGTCACGATCGGCGGGCCGCGGCTGCCGGGGCGCCCATTCCGCCGGTGGCGGTGCCGATTCAGAGGCGGGTCCCGGCGCGGTTTCGGTCGTGCAACCGGAAAGGGCGAGCGGGAGGGCCAGAGCTGCGACGAGCGCCACTTTACGCGTAATCATCACGCTGAGTGTGCATGCATAAAGGGGTCTTCACCAGTAAAAATGCGCTCCTTGACGACACATTCACCCGAATGGCAATTACGTTTAGTCACGATGTTCACGAGCACTATTCAGCCCGGTACGGATCTTCTTGCGGACCGGACGACGTCGTGCAGGAACTCAGGTAAGCTCCGGTGCGTCGGACTACGCAGGGTGCCGGGGAGAAAGCACCCTGCTGCTACGGGGAGAGCACAGTGATGACGACGGCTTCGGGGCGCCCGCGCCCTTGCACACCGGAACCATTCGGGGTGACGGGGGTGAAACGCCATGGCTGACCAGCCGCCGACCTACGATCCGAACGGCAACATCCGCTGGTTCGAGCCCGAGGCGCCGCCACCCGGCGGCAGCTACGGTGGCAAGTCGCCCAGCTCCTGGGTCACCGACCTCACCGGCGACACCCCCGGCTTCCAATACGACGAAGCCACCCTCCACTCCCTCGTCAAGGACTGGACCGACCTGGCCAACGAGTTCCAGCAAGATGCGAACAACGCCAAGCTGCTGGTCGCAATAGAAGGCCCTGGCAAGGAGTACGCGAGCGGCGGACACGCTGACCGCATCCACGAATCTGGTGCCGCCCTCGCTGCAACTTTCGAACAGCGCCAGAAGTACTGCCGAGACATGGCCGACAAGTACATCGCCGCCTTAGGCAAGTACGCCACGGCCGAAGAGACCGGCAAGCGTGACGTCAAGCAAGCAGGAGGAGGAATTCTGTGAGGTCGTCTACTCGCTGGATTGCTCCAGTGCTGGGCGTGGCTGCACTGTCGCTCAGCGCCTGCTCGACCCCCACCTCGGGCAATGCGCAACCTTCACCCACAGCGGTCGGCACCTCGAGCCAAACGGCACCCAACAGCCCCGGGGGGCAAGCACCTGGCCAAGGAGCACCCAAGGTTGCCAACCCGATCGACGTCACCTCCTATCTCCAAGCACCTTGCAACACCCTCACAGGGACGCAAGTCTCCAGACTCCTTGGCGAAAACGCGAAGTCAAATGCAGACCTGAAAGCAACTGCAGGGCCGACATGCACCTGGAAACCACCTGGAAACACAAACAAACAGGTGGTAGTAAACCTTTTCACCACCCCCCCTGAAGGACTGAGCAGGATTTACCGCCTTCACGGCACGGACCTTAAATTCTTCATGGAGGTTCCACCCGTTGAAGGACATCCGGCGGTCGCTTATGGATTCACAGATACGCGCAACACCAAGGGTGAATGCATAGTTGGCGTAGGAACCAGCGACACTTCACTACTCAATACCATCATCACGTTGTCCGACGCGAATATCGGCAAAATGGATCCGTGCGCGATCGCGCAGGAAGTCGCCGGTGAGGCGCTGGCAAACATCAAGGGAGGGCGCTGATGGTTGCCGAGGGACCGTTGACGGCTGCGGAGATCTACGATCAGATTACCGGCGGCCCAGGTACGGGCTCACTGTCCGACGCCCAAGGGATCATTGATGATTTGGGCAAGAAGCTGAATGACCGGGCCAATCGGGTCGTCCAGTTGCGCGAGAAGACTCTGTCCGGGTGGCAGGGTGGGGCTGCTCAGGCGGCGGCAGATTCGACTGAGCCGTTGGCGATGGCGTCGGCTGACGACAGTGTGCATCTCTCCAACGCCGATCAGGCGGTCGGGGATCAGATGACGGCGTTCAGTTCGGCGAGGAACAGTGTGAAGAAGGTGCCGGCGCAGCAGCCGGAGTTCACCGCCGAAGACCTCGTCAGCGCGCTCAGCGGCAACAGCGGTGGTTATCGCGACAAGGTTTCACAGTGGCAGGCGGACAGTCAGCACAATATCGATACGTTCAGTGCTTACCATTCGTCCAGCGGCGACAACAACGCGCGGATTCCGACGCAGTATTCCGAGCTGCGGGATCCCGGGGCGCCGGTCAGCATGGCCCCGCAGGGCGGCACCGGCGACACGGGCGGTCAGGACGGTAAGCAGGTTCGCGGGTTCGGCACGGACACCCGTACCGGGACCGGCACCGGAACCGACACGGGAACTGGGCGCGGCACGCAGCAGCCGGGGACCAACACGGGCAACACTGGGACCACGACCGGCGGAGATCAGCGCGGGCAGAGCGGGCAGCAGCCCAATCGGCCGGGCGAGTGGCAGCAGCCGCCGGGACACACATCGTCCATTCCGGACGGTACGCGTGCGAATTCCTATGTGCCGAAGCCGATTGTGCCGCCCGCGGCGTCGAACAACTACCAGTTCGGGCCGACCGGGCAGCCGGTGAATCCGTTCCCGTCGACAGGTGGTGGCGGCGAGTTCGGGCCGTATGGGTCCGGGTACACGCCTGGTGGCGGCGGGCCGGGCGGCACCGGCGGCGGCTATCGCGGAGGCGGCGGTAGCGGTAGTGGCGCCAACGAGCCGGGAGCGGGTCGGGGCGCGGGTGCTGGGCGCGGATCTGGTGCTGGAGTGCCGGGTGAGCGGGTGCCGGGAGGCGGTCGGGCTGGGATGCCGGGTGGGCCTGCCGGGGCTGCGGGTGCCAAGGGCGCGAACGGGATGCCGATGGGCGCGGGTGCCGGAGGCAAGGGCAAGAAGGAGGAGGACAAGGAGCACAAGGCTCCGTCCTACCTGCTCAACCCCGACCCCGACGAGACGTTCGGCGGCACCGAGGTCAAACCCATGCCGCCCGTCATCGGCGAACAGCGCAAGTAGCACCGTGGCCAAGGGGAGGGTGACGTAGTGCTCACGCGCGCAGTGGAGCTCACGCTGAATACCGTGTTGACCGCGATGCGTCACGCCGGGTGCGGCGATCCGCATCCGATCTTCGCGGGCGGGCTGCGGTACATCCCGCCGTCCGCCGAGGGACAGGTCAGCCGTGAGGCGCTGGACGAGCTCGCGCAGTTCGGGTTCACCAGGGGTGATCGGCTGACCGGCGAGTTCGAGGACATTCTGCACACGCTGGATCGGCCCGAGTCGGAGTACTTCGCGTACGCCCGCGACATGAACGAGCAGTTCGGTGTGCTCGTCGCCGTCGCGGGCGGGGTCGCGGTCACCGCGTTGTGCTCGGGCGAGCGGGTGTGGCTCAAGGAGGTCCCGGACCGCCAGCAGCCGCCGGAGGTGCTGGTCGCCAATCTGCCGGAGTACGCGCCCGCGAGCTTCCCGACGTTCTCGCTGCCACAGGACGAGTTCCGCACCGACGGCGGCGACGGCCGTTACGAGCGCTCAGAGGATCGCACCCGCGCGGCCCGCATGCTCGACGACGTGTTCAACCAGCCCTACTACGGGCTCGGCCAGTTCACGGTAGCGAAGCGGCCTCGTGGCGGGCAGCGCGAAGTGGCGCGAGACGAGCTGAGTTACCTCGACATCGACTCGGGCCGCGTCGCGATGGAGTTGTCCGGGGCGCCCGGCAACCGGTACATCACCGTGTTGCCGGGCGAGCCCGGACTACTGGCCCAGAAGATCGCCTCGTTGCGCGCCAGCCTCGACAACTAGTGCGGTGACGGCGGCCCGGCCGAGGACGAGTGCGCCTCCGGCCGGGTCCTTCGAGTCCCGGATGGCCGCTTCCACGCCACCGAAGGCGACCTCGACACAGGCCGACTGGGTGGCGCTGTAGCTGGACTTGCGCCATGTCGCGGAGATCAGGTCCATGTCGTGCAGTCTACTCACTCGTAGCTTGCAAGGAGGCGTTCAATCATATGCACCGACTGCATAGGATCCAAGGCCGCCGCGTTCAAACTGGCCGTAGCCTGAAGGTAGGGCTTCACGTCGGCAGGCTGGTCGAGAAACAACCCAGAGCTGAGCTGTTCCAGATGCACCACCGGACGACCGTCGCCGAACTCCAGCAACACATACATTCCTTCGACCGAGGCATGACCACCAATATCAAACGGCATAATCCTCAGTTCGATGGTCGGGCGTTCGGCCATCGCGAGCAGGTGACGGAACTGGTCTCCCATGACCTGAGCGCCACCAATGCGACGATGCAGGACGGCCTCATCCATGAAGGCGGTGAGACCCGGCGGTTTCCTGGCATCCAGTACTTTCTGCCGTTTCAACCGGAGGTCGACCCGGGGCTGAATATCTCCGGGTGCCACGCCTGCGGAGTTCATCAGCGATCGAATATAGGACGGTGTCTGCAACAAGCCCGGAATCACCGTCACCGCTGCCTCAACGATCTGGATCGCGTCAGGTTCGAGTGTGGCCAGGGTCTTGGCCTGCTCGGGTACGTCGGCGTACGCGGTCTCGAGCCACGTAGGCCGCTCCACATCGCGAGCCATCTGTAGCAGCCGTTCCTTCTTCTCGCCTGTCACGCCGTACACGGCGAGAAGCGCCGACACCTCTTCGGCCGATGCATTGCGTAAACCGGTCTCGATACGACTCAGCGTGGATTGCGACCACCCCAGTTTCTCGGCCACCTCGATCATCGCGAGCTTGCAGGCCTTACGCGTATTTCGTAACCCCTCTGCAAGTCCGCGTGCCTGCGGTTTCGGTTTGGGTCTGGGCATGGGGACCTCCTTTCAGGTGAAACACCTTGGCACGGCGACAGAGGCAGGCCATAGAGTTGCGGCAACAAGCACACCATTAGGGGAAGCAATGCGCTACGGCTACTTCGCTTACGAACAACGCAAGATCTCGATCAACAAGGTGGATTACGGATTCATCGGCTTCGCCGAAATGAACTCCGCGCTGCGAAAACACGAGACATCGGTCCGGGAACTGCGGGAGTGGGGATTCGCGCTGCTGCGCACCGGACGGTACGAGTCCGGGTACTTCAACTTCTGCTACGGCGAGATCGACGACTACGACGAGCCCGGTGACGTCCTCGCCACGGTCGACGTCGCGTGGGATGGCAGCCG
Source organism: Amycolatopsis sp. NPDC059021 (assembly GCF_042739895.1). Taxonomy (NCBI): domain Bacteria; kingdom Bacillati; phylum Actinomycetota; class Actinomycetes; order Pseudonocardiales; family Pseudonocardiaceae; genus Amycolatopsis; species Amycolatopsis sp. NPDC059021. The sequence goes on along the minus strand of NZ_JBHYIQ010000147.1, from coordinate 628 downwards.
GGAGCTGATGCCCTCCGAATCCTGATGTCCGGAGGTAGGGTCGGGGGATGGACGCCGAGAACGGGCCGGCACCGCCCCATCCGAGCGCCGAACCGCTGCGTCGTGCGGTGGCCGCGGCGATGGATGCCGCGGACTCCCATCACGACATCGGCCGGCGCCTCGAAAAGCTGGAGCAGGACGGTTTCGACCTGACGGAGCTGCGGGAGCAGACCCGGCGGGCTGAACAGTTCCTGCGGCAGGTCGCGGCTGTCAGCGCCGCACAGGCACTCGAGTTCGACGGCTACATGGCCGCGGGCGGCCCCGCCAACCCGCAGGCACACGCCGAGTACCTGGCGGCCACCCAGCGCGCCACCGCCCTGCTCCCCCAGGACGACCTCACCTGGACCCCGCCGCCCCTCCCCGACCTCCACCCCGAGGACGACTAACCCACCCGCCCCGCTCTCCGGGGTGCCCCAAACGCCCCAATGTGGCATTGGGTGCGTTGGACGCACCCAATGTGGCGTTCGGTGCGTTGGACGCAACCAACGCCACATTGGGGCGCATGACCACCGCACACCCCGGACGCTATGTCCAGGCGGAGCCGCGAAAAGCCGTGAAGGCCTCCTTCACAGCGCTCAAGGCTGTGAAG
>NZ_JBHYIQ010000146.1:0-20260 GCF_042739895.1 Amycolatopsis sp. NPDC059021 | reverse complement strand
GCGCGGCTGGGCGGGGGTGCGGGGGGGCGCGCGCGAGGTACTGCTCCACCCCCCCCCCCCCGCCCCCCACGGACCACCAGCCAGCGCAGCAGGACACCTCAGCGGACCCGCCCGCACCGAGGGACGCCTTCAGTGCGTTCGCCGCACCGAGGGACGCCTTCAGTGCGTCGAACGCACCAAGGGCGTCCCTCGGCACCTCCCGCAAGCCACCCGAGCCACACCGCAACCCCACCCGTGCCGCAGCCCCCACCATCGCATGCTCTGAAGGCCACCTTGAGGGCGTCTGACGCTCTCAAGGTGGCCTTCAGAGCACCGCGAAGGAATGAACGGAAGATTCAGGACGGCCTGAGGCCCCCTACCCAAACACAGTACGGGAGGGGGCCGACAGAAAGCGTCAGCAGAGGCAGCTGCCGTCGAAGGTGATGGTGTTGCCGTCTTCGAGACTCGCCGAGCCGGTGAAGCGGATCTCGAACTCGCCGGGCTCGGTCAGGAGCACCTTCGGGGAAGACGCCGAGCCGTCCGCGCCCGTCTTGGCCGAGGCCGTTTCCCCGCCGCCCTCGAAGACGAGGACGTTCTTCGGCCGCGCCGCCCGCACGTAGAAGTTCACCGGCACCCCGGCCGCGGGCTGGCCGTTCTCACCGATCACCCGCACCACGAACGGTTCACCCGGCGTCTTCGACGCCAGCCGCTGGCCGTTCCCCGAGAGGATTCCCAGCGTCCGCCCACCGGCCGCCCAGTGGTTCGCCAGTCCGGTCAGCGAACAGACCTCCTGGTACAGCCGCGCCCCCGCCGTCGCCGACTCCGCGGTCAGGCACCGCCCGGACGCCACGTTCGCGATCTCCACCAGCCCCGGCGTCCCCGCGATCCGGCGCCACTGCTGCAGGCGATCCTTGTCGTCGCACGCCGCGACCTTCACCGCGACCCCGTCCACCGGGCTCTGCGCCGCCATGCACTGTCCACTCGCGACACTCTTGTAGTGCTGCGTTCCCTTGTCATAGGTCCATTTCGCGTTCGCGGCCTTCGCGTCGGCCAGCAGCGGCTTGCCGTCCGTGACCGCGAGCGACAACGTCCCGCCGCCATCGGCCAGATACACCGGCGCGCCCTCGTCAGCCGAAGCAACAGCCGGAACCGTGAAAACCCACAAAGCGACCAGAGCCAGCACCCGCCGCACAGCACTCCCTCCGCAGAAACACCTGCATCGGGCATAACAGCGCCCCGCGGCCGACACCAGCAGATCCACCCCATCGAGCGGGACCTACAACCGCCCGGCCGCCTTCAACGCCAGATACCGATCCGCCAGCGCGGGCGGCAATTCTTCCGGGACAGCGTCCACGACATCGACACCGCGACGCCCCAGCCTCGCCGTGACCTGCTGACGTTCGGCCAGAACCCGCGAAGCCGCCGCAGCGTCGTACACCGCTTCGGCGTCACCACGCCCCCGCGCCATCTCGGCCACGCGCGGATCCGAAACCGACGCGATCAGCAGCTGATGCCGCGAGGTCAGCGAACTCAGCACTGGGAACAGGCCCTCCTCCAACGGCGCCGCGTCCAGCCCGGTCAGCAGCACCACCAGCGCGCGCCGCCGCGTCCGCAGCAGCACCTCGGCCAGCATCCCCCGCGCGTCCGTCTCCACCAGCGACGGCTCCAGCGGCGCCATCGCGTTCACCAGCGAAGGCAGCAACGACGACGAACTCCGCACCTCCGCCCGTACCCGCCGGTCGTAGGCCAGCAGATCGACGCGGTCCCCCGCCCGCGACGCGAGCGCCGCCAGCAGCAACGCGGCGTCCATCGCCGCGTCCAGCCGCGGCGCGTCCCCGACTCGGCCCGCCGACACCCGGCCGGTGTCCAGCACCAGCACCACATGCCGGTCCCGCTCGGGCCGCCAGGTGCGCACCATGACGTCGGCCGCACGCGCCGTCGCCCGCCAGTCGATCGAGCGGACGTCGTCGCCGATCACGTACTCCCGCAGCGAATCGAACTCCGTGCCCTGACCGCGCACCAGCACCGCGTTGCGCCCGTCCAGCTGCTGCAACCGCGCCAGCCGCGACGGCAGGTGCTTGCGCGAGCCGAACGGCGGCAGCACCCGCACCGTCCATGGCACCGCGTGCGAACCCTGCCGCGCCGCGAGCCCCAGCGGCCCGTATGACCGCACCGTGACCCGGAATGCCTGCCGGTCACCCCGCCGCGTCGGCCGCAACGCCGTCGTCAGCCTTCGACGCTCACCAGCAGGAAGAGAAAGGCGATGCCGATCCTCGGCGCCGGCACTCGGCGGCCACGCGTCGCGCACCAGCCCGCGCACCCGGCGACGTCCCGGATTCGCCACCAGCAGCTCGACCGACGCCGGTTCCCCGAGCCGCACCGAAGTGTCCCCCGACCGCGTGAACGTCAGCCGCCGCACACTCCCCGCGAACGCGAGATCGACGAGCACCAGCACGACCAGCACCGCGCCCACCACGAGCAGACCCGTGCCCGAGGGCAGCAGCAACCCGACCGCCAGCGCCCCGAACAACGCCAGCGCGCCGAGCCTCCCGGAAACCGCCATGACCAGAGCCTAGGCCCGGGCGGCAGTCCCGCCGCCCGGGCCTGCCTGCGGGATACTCCCTGACGCTCCCCGCACCGAACTACCGCAAGACGTTCACCGGAGGCATGAACCCGTGGTCACGCTAGAGGTCTGGTACGACCAGGAGCCGGAGAACGACTTCAGCCCTGGTGACCCGGCGCTCGTCGTCAGCACCCCGGCCGAGCTGGACGAGTTGATCGACCGCATTCTCGCGGAGACGGCCGAGCACGTTGCCCCACCGATGATTCAAGTCGCCATCGCCGGGGTAAAGCGTTCGCCTGTCCTCGAAGTCGGCCTCGGCCAGGACAAGGGTTTCATCGGGTACATCTCCCGGACGGAAGGTGGCGCGACCCACGGCGAGGGCGACCCGGACACCCTGGTCGACTACATCTACATGAGCAATCACAGCCAGGTTCCGGCCAGCACCGAGGTTCCGCTGGACACTGTGCGCCGTGGGCTGCACGAGTTCCTGGCCACCGGGCAGCGGCCCAGCATCGTGCAGGCCGACGGCGCTTCCTGACTGCGGCCTCGCTCGACCGGTCGGGAACGGCGAGTTCGCGTGCGTGAACGGCGAACTCGCGTGACCAGATGGAGAACTCGCGTGACCAGACGGACGACTCGCGTGCTTGGAGGGTCGGTTAGGTCAAGTCGTCGAATTCGCCGGATTTGACGCCGTTCAGGTAGGCGGACATTTCGGCGCGGGTGAAGAAGACCGCGCCGGAGCCCGGGTGGTTGCTGTTGCGCATGGCGATCCGGCCGTCGGGCAGGGGGGCGACCTCGACACACGCACCGTTGCCCGCACTGAAGCTGGACTTGCGCCAGGCGACCCCGGTCAGGTCCACGTCGCTCCAAGTACGCTCGGTCATCTCAACTCCTCCGCTATTGCGGCGATTCGCTTCCGTGAGGCAGCCGGGCTCAGCGCCAGGCCACGCAGGTGTTCCAAGTCTATCTGGTGTGCCTTGACCTCCCGAGGTTCCTCCAGATAGACGCTCCCGGTGTGGTACTCGATGTACACCAGTCCCGGATCACCTTCCGTAGGGAAGCCCATGATGATGAACGACCCCCGGATTCCGGGGTGCGCATCGACCTCCTGCGGCAGAACCTGCACAGTGATCCGCGGTCGCGCAGCCATTCGGTGCAGGTGTTCCAGCTGTCCCCGCATGGTCTCTTTCCCACCGAATTTGGCACGTAAGGCGGCCTCACTGACGACGAACCACAGTCGCGGCGCATCCTTACTGTCGAGAATTCCCTGACGCGCCAAGCGAACCTCGACGGCCTGTTCAACATCCGCATCAGGCAGCTCCGGGTTGCCGCCCTGCGCCACGGCCGTCGCGTAGTCCTTGGTCTGCAACAAACCGTGGATCAGCTGCGGGTCCCAGACATAGATCTCCGACGCGCCCTGTTCCAGGCCGACGTACAGCGAGAACCAGCTTGGTAGGGCGTCGGCGTGGCTTTCCCACCAGCCCTTCTTGCGCGCGTCCTTCGCTGCCTGGAGGTAGAACGGCCAGCGTTCCTCCGGCACCCGGTACATCGGCAGCAGGATCTCTTCGAGATCGCGGACCTTCGGCGCGACGACGGCGGTCTCCAGATGGCCGATCTTCTGCGGCGAGCACCGGATCGCCTTCGCGACGTCGACCCGCTCCAGGCCCGCTTCCTTGCGAAGCCGCAGCATCTCGTGGGAAAGCCAGCGCAGCCACACCGTGGGACTCGACGTCATCGTGCCAGCCTCTCGTTCACCCGAATTGATTATACTCTAAATTTAGCATCTAGGTTTAGAGTCGATGTACACATCCGGTAGTCACTCGACCACGAACCGCAGGAGACGCGATGCTATCCCACGACCGGCACTCCCATCCGCTCGACGCGCTGGTGAACGATCCGAGCGGCAAGAAGCCCATGTGCGACAAGAAAACCTTCGCGTCGATGCTCGACATCATCGCCGCCGAGAACGCACCCCGGCTGTTCGCGATCTTCCAGGAGTACGGCGACCGAGTGGACGCCAAGGTCGCGGGCTGGGGCATGGCCTTCGAGGAGCACGCCGAAGTCGTCAGCGTGGACCGCTCACTGCGGATCGGGCTGGACGAGCCGCGAAAAGCGCTGCCCAGCTTCAACTTCGGCACACACATCCGCGCCCGGCTGGTCTGGGTCGACCCGGCCGCCGCCCGCCCCGCGCCGGAACTGGACTGAGCGGGACCTCAGCGCGGCACGGCGACCGAAGCGAGCACCCGGTCCAGCACGCCGTCGGCGGTCACGCCCTCCAGTTCCGCCTCCGGCCGCACGTCGAGCCGATGCCGCAAAGCCGGACGCGCCAACGCTTTCACGTCGTCCGGCGTCGCGTAGTCCCGGCCGGCCAGCCACGCCCACGCCCGCGACACCGCGAGCAACGCCGTCGCACCACGCGGCGAAACACCGAGCCGCACCGAGGGCATCTCCCGCGTTGCCCGGCAGAGATCGACGACGTACCCGATGACCTCGGGCCCCACCGTCACGTTCGCCACCGCGCGCCGGGCGGCAGCCAGCTCCGAAGCACCCGCCACCGGACGCACCCCGGCCGCCGCCAGATCCCGCGGATCGAAGCCCTGCGCGTGCCGCAGCAGGATCCCGATCTCGTCGTCCCGCCCCGGCGCCGGCATCGTCAGCTTCAGCAGGAACCGGTCCAGCTGCGCCTCCGGCAGCGGATACGTCCCCTCGTATTCCACCGGGTTCTGCGTCGCGATCACGATGAACGGGTCCGGCAGCGGCCGCGAGCGCCCGTCGATCGAGACCTGCCGCTCCTCCATCGCCTCCAGCAGCGACGACTGCGTCTTCGGCGGCGTCCGGTTGATCTCGTCCGCCAGCAGCAGATTCGTGAACACCGGGCCTTCACGGAAGGAGAACTCGCCGCTGTGCGCGTCGTACACAATGGACCCGGTGACGTCGCCGGGCATCAGGTCAGGCGTGAACTGCACCCGCGTCGTCCCCAGGTCCAGCGCCGCCGCCAAGGCCCGCACCAGCAACGTCTTCGCCACGCCGGGAACGCCTTCGAGCAGCACGTGCCCCCGGCACAGCAGCGCGAGGATCAGCCCGGTGACCGCCGCGTCGTTGCCCACCACGGCCTTGCCGACCTCGGCGCGCAACGCGATCAGCGCGTTACGCGCCTCGACCGGCCCGATCTGCGTTTCCGTACCGCTCACAACCGCTCCACTTCACTCTCGAGCTTGTCCAGTTCGTCCGCCAGCCGCACCAGCGCGGGATCGTCCGCGGGCGGCGGCCCGTAGAGCACCGCCCCGACCTCGGCGCCGCTCCGCCCGCTGCGCGCACTCACCGTTTCGACCACCGCCGCCGGACCGGCGTCCGGCGGCAACCCCAGCACGGAACGCAGCCGCGACCGCGACGCCTCCCGCAATGTCTCCGCCGCGTGCCCGGCCGCCCGGCCCCGCCGGTACAGCCGCGCCCGGCCCTCCGCGGCCTCCGCCGCCCGCACGACCACCGGCAACGGCTCCGTCACCACCGGCCCCAACCGCCGCGCCCGCCACAAAGCCAGCAGTACCACCGCGATCCCGGCCTGCAGCGCACCGAACCGCCAGCCTGCGGGAATCAGGTCCGTGATCGACTTCTTGCCACCGGCGAGTGCCGGGTCGTCCGCCGAAGGCAGATACCAGACCACCCGCGGATGCTGTCCCAGCAAGCGCATCGCCAGCGCCGCGTTGCCCTGATCGGCGATCCGGTCGTTCGTCAACGGCGCCGGCGTGCCCAGCACCGTCACCGTCCCGTGCCCGTCGCCCACCTGCACCAGCGCGGCCCCGCCACCATCCCGATAGCACAACCGTGCACCAGGATCCGTTGCGTGATAACGGATTCCGCCCATCGTGGCGTCCCCGGCCGCGACCGCGGCGCCGACCGTGCAGGCCGGTGCGAGCGTGCGGACCTCGCCATCGCCGATGGCCTGGACGCCCGGCAACAGTCCTTTGAGGACTTCCGGGCCGGGCGCCACGAGCACCACGTGAGCGGACCGCTTCCGGAGTTCGGCGAGTTCCCCTGGCGGCACCAGATCCGGCTGGGTGACCAGCAAGGTCGCGTTTTCGAGCGCACCGGAGGCGTCGGCGAGCGTGTGCACCGCGCGGACGTCCACCCTCTCGGACCCGAGCAGCTTCGCCAGCGCGCGGCTGCCTTCCGGCTGGTACGAACCGGGCTCGAGCGCACCGGTCGTCTGATCGCCCCTGCTCAGCAGGAGCACCAGCCCGGTCACGAAAACCAGCAGCAGCAAGGCCAGCGGGACTCGCGCCCCACGCCAGATCCGGCGCAGATCCGGCGAAACCGAAGTACTCACGAAATCGCCACCGGACGGGCCTTCCGGCACCGATCGTCCAAATCGGACAGAAAGCGATAGGAGTCCTCGGTGCCGGGACGCCCGCCGTAGTGGACGTCGTCGAAGCGCCGCGCGCCGTCCCGTAACGCCCCGGCCAGCTCCCGCAGCACCGCGCCCGCCTCGGCGGCGGCTTCGTCCGCGGTCCGTCCCGACCGGACGTCGAGCACCGCGCGTTCCTCCAGATCCCGCACCACGGCACGGAATCGCTCCCGCACGGCGTCGGCGAAGTCCCCGCGCGCGGCGGCCTCGGCGGAGGCACGCCGGTGGTCGGCGGCATTCCGCCGCGCGCCATGGAACACCGGCTGCGACGCCCGCGACGCGCGAGCCACCTTGCCCACCCGCAGCCGGATCACCACCGCGAGCACGATGAGCAGCACCACGATCAGCAGCAGCCCGAAGATCCCGCCGGGCACCACCTGGGACACCGTCTCCAGGAATTCCTCGATCCGCGCGCCGATCCAGTTCGCCGCCTGCTGCAACAACCCGGGCCGCGCCGCCGCGTACCCCGGATCACGCAGCTCCTCGATCGCGCGCAGCCGCGCGGTGTCCCGGTCGATGTCCCCCGGGACGTCGGCGGCGAACGGGCCGATCACCGCGGCGGCGTCATCCCGGCCGCGCGGGCCAGCTCGATGTCCATCCCCTCCCGGCGCATCCGCTGGTCGATGTAGACGAGCACGGTGACCAGCGAGGTGAACGGCGCGACCACGGTCTGCACGATCACCGAACCGACCGAGGACAGCAGCAGATCGCCGGTGCTCGGCACCACGACCTTGCCCGGGTTCGTCAGCTGCGAGAACACCCCGGACCCGATGTTGAACGGCACCTGGATGATCGAGCTGATCATCCAGCCGATCAGCGCCGCGAGCAGCAGGATGCCGAGCACCCGCCAGAACGAGCCCGACACCAGCTTCACCGACCGCGAGAACGCCTGCCGCACGGTGCCGCGTTCCAGAATCAGCGCCGGGCTCGCCAGCGCCCAGAAGATGTACGGGATCACCGCGGGCAGCAGGCAGAAGGCCGCGGCGACGATCGTCGCCAGCGTGTACAGCACTGTCAGGCCCAGCAACGGCAGCAAGCGCGGCGCGACCGCCCGCATCGACGTCTTGAAGTCGACCGGGCGTCCCAGTACCGCCTTACCCGCCACCTCGGTGAGGAATCCACTGAGGAACGTGTGCCCGAGCAGGGTGATCACGAGCGTCGGCAGCAGCGTGAGCAGCGCGTCGCCGAGCAGGCCGAACGCGGCGTTCCGCAGTTCCTGCTCGGTCGCGCCCGGCCCCAGCCTGGCGACCTGTTCGAGGTCCGGCAGCACCAGCGACGACACCAGCAGCTGCAGCGCGGACGTGATCACCGCGACCACCGCCGAGATCCCCAGGATCATCAACGGATAGCGGCGGATGGTCGTGATCGAGCCGTCGAGGATGTCGCCCAGGTTCAGCGGCCGCAGCGCGATCACGCCCGGTTTGCCCAGCCCGTGCGGATTCCACTGTGCCTGCTGCGGATAGCCGGGGTAGCCCGGCGGTGGCTGCGGGGGCGGCGGTCCGCCCGGCGCCTGCCACTGCGTCTGCGGCGGCCCCGGCGGCGGTCCAGCGCCCGGCGCCGACGTGCCCTCCGGCCCGGACGTCGTGCCCGGCGCGGGAGACTCCGGCGATTCCCGTGTGGACGCGGCGGGCTGCCCCGGCGTCCCGCCCGGCGCCTGCCACTCCGTCTGCGGCGGCCCCGGCGGCGGCCCGGCACCCGGCACCGGCGTCCCCTCCGGCGCGGAAGACTCCGGCGTCGCGGCCTCCGGCTGCGCGGGGATGCCCTGCTTGGGTGTTTCGGCCCCTTCCGGCTCTGGCGAGCCTCCGGTCTGCGTCATCGCGCCCCTCGTCTCCGACATCGGTTGACAACACTCTTCCAGAGCCCCGCAAACCGGGCCAGAGCTGGGGGGACGTCCGTGCCCGGCGTGCACCGGCGCGGGCGGGAGGAGACGATTGCTGGGGACCGACCCCGTTCCCCCGATATGCTGAACGCGGACTGGGCCCGACCGGCCCGCTCCGACCGCTGTGACCTCTAGAACCGGGACCGCATCGATGACGCAACCGCCCCACGGCAACCTGCCGCCGCGCGGCCCCGTCCAGCCGCCGCCCGTGCCGGGCCCGCCACCGGCGGCGCCATGGCCCCCGGGCCAGCACCACCACTACCCCGCGCCCCCGCCGCGCCGCTCGCCCGGCGCGATCATCGGCATTTGCCTCGGCGCGGTCGCCGTCCTCGTGCTCGGCCTGGTCGCCATCGTCGCGCTCAACAAGAACGACACCCCGGTCGCGTCCACCGGCTACCAGAACACGCCCTCCCCCTCGGCTCCCAGCGAACTTCCCCCGGCGGGCGCGTCGTCACCGCAGTCGGCCACCGCCACCGCGCCGCCCTCGATGTCGTCGTCGGCGCCCAGCAACGAAGGTCCGCAGAAGATCCTCAAGCTGGCCGACCACCCGATCCTGCTGGACAAGAACGCCGGCCTGCAGAACCGCGTCTGCGACCTGCCGCCGTGGCAGAGCACCCAGAGCGGCGCGGAGGCCTTCTTCACCGCCGCCAGCAACTGCCTCAACGCGGCGTGGGGCCCGTTCCTGCAGGCCTACCACCTGCCGTTCACCCCGCCTTCGCTGCACTTCCCCACCGGCGCCAGCTTCGAGACCGAATGCGGCACCATCCAGGTCGGCATCGCCACCGCCGCCTACTACTGCGAGAACAACCTGTACGTGCCGTTCCGCGGGCTGCAGACCGATCAGTACGGCAACAACCCCGGCGTCTACCTCGCGCTGTTCGCCCACGAGTACGGCCACCACGTCCAGGAGGTCGCCGGGCTGATGGACGCCGCGTGGCAGAAGATCTACGAGGCAGGACAGAACAGCCCGGCCGGGCTGGAGATGTCACGGCGCAAGGAACTGCAGGCCCAGTGCTTCTCCGGGATGTTCCTCGGCGCCCACGTCGACCAGGGCGGCACGGTCACCCGCGACATGTACAACAAGGCGTGGAACGACCAGGAAACCCGCGGTGACAACACGTCGCACAGCCGCGACCACGGCACCAACGCACATTACGCGGCGTGGTGGCGGGCGGGCGCGACCAACAACCGGATCACCGACTGCAACACCTTCGCCGCCCCGGCGTCCGAGGTCAGCTGACCGCCACGCGCGGGCCGCGCACGTAGAGGAAGACGTAATACGCGCCGGCAAAACAGCTGAACACCAGCAGCGCGAGCCCGAGCGGCATCCGCAGATCGCTCGACCCCTGTGACGTCTTCGCCGCGCGCACCGCGAGGGTGCCTTCGGCCGCCGCGCCGCTGGGCACGCTGACCTCGACACGCTCGCCGGGACCGTGGCCGCAGCCGCTCAGCGTGCCCTCACGGTTCTTGCCCTCGAAGGAGAACCGGACGGTCTCCACCGGATCGGGCATCGTGCACGTGGTGGGCTTGACGATCTCCGCCTGCACCGAGGTCCCGGTGTCGGCCGTGTCGATCCCGAACAGCCCCGGCCCGCTGAACCAGGCGAGAAAAACGACCACGGCGCCGACGACGGCGGGTATCGCCACCGAGGTCCACCGCAGGGCGGGCTGTCTGACAGGGTCCGGACGCACGCCGCCCATGGTTCCAGATCCCGGCGGCGAAACCCACCGCGGCGTCGGCGGCTCACCCGCCTCAGCGCTCGATCTTCTCCGCGGACGTCACCTTTTTCACATACAGCAGGCGGTCACCCGGCTCGATCGCGTCCGCCTGCGGGGCGTCCACCCGGTACAGCGTGCCGTCGCGGACCACGCCCAGCACGATGTCCGGCAGATGCCGCGGCGAGCCGCCCTCCTCCGACGGCTCGACCGCGCGTTCCGCGATCGCCAGCCCCGACTCCGGGGTCAGCAGGTCCTCGACCATGTCCACCACCTGCGGCGTCGAGGTCGCCATCCCGAGCAGCCTGCCCGCGGTCTCGCTCGACACCACGACCTGGTTGGCCCCGGACTGCTTGAGCAGGTGGACGTTCTCCGCCTCCCGCACCGACGCCACGATGTGGGCCTTCGGCGCCAGCTCGCGCGCGGTGAGCGTCACCAGCACGGCGGTGTCGTCCCGGTTCGGGGCCACCACGACGGCCCTCGCGTGCTGCACCCCGGCCACCCGCAGCACGTCCGAGCGGGTCGCCGAACCGTGCACGGTGACCAGGCCGAGCGCGCCGGCGGCGTCCAGCGCCTGCTGGTCGGTGTCGACGACGACGATCTGGTGCGCCGCGAGGTCCTCGTCCCCGAGCAGCGATTTGACCGCCGACCGGCCCTTCGTGCCGAACCCGACGACGACGGTGTGATCCCGCACCTTCGTCCTCCACTTCTGGATCTTGAAAGCCTGCCGGGAGCGTTCGGTGAGCACTTCCAGTGTCGTCCCGACCAGGACGATGAGGAAGAGCACCCGCAACGGCGTGATCACCAGGACGTTCACCAGCCGCGCCGACGACGTCACGGGGGCGATGTCGCCGTAGCCGGTGGTCGAGAGCGAGACGGTCGCGTAGTACAGGCTGTCCAACAGGGACAGTCCGTCGCCGTTCGCGTCCCGGTAGCCGTCGCGGTCGAGGTAGACGATCAGCACGGTCGCCAGCAGGGCGAGCATCGCGCCGATGATGCGTTTGACGATCGAACGCATCGGGCTGACCGTCAGTTCCGGCATCCGGATCACGCCGACCAGCTCGTGGTCGGGACGGTCGCTGAGCAGGCCGCTCAGCTGCAAACGCTTCAGGCCCTTCATGCACCGGCTCCGCGCGGACGGTGTGCGGCGTCACTCACACCGGCGAGACTAACGGAGAGCAGCCCGTCTTGCCGCATGTCAGAGTGTTCGGCATGCCAGCGAATTCTCAGCATTCCCAGCGACCGGCAAAGCTGCTCGCGGGACTGCTCGTGACCGGCGGGATCCTGCACTTCGTCATGCCCAAGCCGTACGACGGGCTGATCCCGAAGCAACTGCCCGGCAGCGCCCGTGCCTGGACCTACGGCTCCGGCGTCGCCGAGATCGCGGTCGGTGCCGCCGTCGCGGTCCCGCGTACCCGCCGCCTCGGCGGTCTCGCCGCCGCACTGTTGTTCCTCGGCATCCTGCCCGGCAACGTCAAGATGGCCCTCGACGCCGAACGCCGCCGCGCCCCGCTTCCCTTCCGCGTCGCCGCCTGGCTCCGCCTCCCCCTCCAGCTCCCCCTGGTCACCTGGGCCCTGAAGGTCCGCGACCGCGCGTGATCCGCCAGAGATCCCGCGTGCCCCGCCGGAGGTCTCACGTGATCAGACGGAGATCTCGCGTGATCGGGCGGGGTCCTCGGCCAATCACGTGAGATCTCCGTTCAAGCACGCGAGATCGCCGGTGGATCACGTGAGGTCGCCGGTGGATCACGACTCGGGGATGGTGCGGAGGAGGTCTCGGAGGCCGTCGGCGTCGAGGAGATCGGCGGGGCGGACGGTGTGGTCGTGCCGGACGTAGTGGAAGGCCGCGCGGACGCGGTCGACCGGGATCTTGTTCAGCGCGGCCCAGGCCAGCCGGTACGCGGCGAGCTGAACGGCCAGCGCGGGCATCCGGTCCTCGCCCGGCACGGCGCCGGTCTTCCAGTCGAGCACCGTCCAGCCGCCGTCCGGATCGGCGAACACGGCGTCCATCCGGCCCCGCACGGTGATTCCTTCGACCTCGGCGGAGAACGGGACCTCCACCGCGTGCGGCACCCGCCGGGACCACTCGCTCTTCTCGAACGCCGCCTGCAACGCCTCCAGCTCCGTGTCCGGCGCCTCCCCGACATCGGCCGCGCCGGGCAGGTCGTCGATCTCCCACAGCTGTTCGCCGGAAAAGCGCTGCTCCAGCCAGCCGTGGAACGCGGTGCCGCGGCGTGCGAAGGTGTTGGGACGCACTGGAAGCGGACGACGCAGCCGCTGCGCGAGCAACTCGGCGTCGTCGGCGAGCGCGACCAGCTGGCTCACCGAAAGATGCGAAGGCAGCGCGACCCGCTGGACCCGGTCCTTGGTCCGCGCGTACTCGGCGAGCAGGACGTCGGTGTCGGCGATCCAGCCGTCCGGATCGTCCACAGTGTCCTGATCGTCCTCAGCGTCCCCGATGCTCTCCGTGTCCTCAGTGGACTCTGTGGACTCCTCGGATTCCTTGTCCGCTTCGGAAGGCGGTTCCTCCACAACGGACTCCATGGCCGCGCGCACCAGGTCGACGCCGCTCGCCACGCCGGTCCGCCGGTCGCCCAGCGGATCCACCGGCCACCGCGCCGTCCGGGAGTCGGACACCAGCGGGTTCTCGTCGTCCCCGTCCGGCTGATCCGCCCAGACACCGAGATGGCCGACTTCCTCCGAGCGCAGGACATCCGCGATCTCGGTCAGGAACTCCGAAGGCCCCTTCGGACGCGTACTGCTCTCGTTCCACCAGTGCCCGGAGACGATCAGCGCGTGCTCGGACCGCGTGAGCGCGACGTAACACAGCCGCCGCTCCTCGTCCGCTTCCTTCGCCGCGAAGCCTTCCTCGTGCAGTTCGAGGCCTTCCTGCACTTCCTTGCGGTCGTACCCCTCGGCGACCCGCAGCTCCGGCAGGTCCTCCGAGTCACCCCGTAACGCGGCGGGCAGCGCCGTCGACGTCCGCAGCCACGACGACGACCTCCGCTTGCCGGGGAACACCTCCTGCACCAGATGCGGGACCGCGACGACGCGCCATTCCAGCCCCTTGGACGAATGCACGGTGAGCACCTGGACCCGGTCCGGGACGACCTCGACCTCGCCGGGCGTCAGGCCGTCCTCGGCGTGCGCGGCCGTGTTCAGATAGTCCACAAAGGACAACAGGGTCGCCGTCGGCGCGGTTTCGGCGTAGTCGGTGACGACCTCGGCGAACGCGTCCAGATGCGCCCGCCCGGCGGATCCCGGACGTGCCAAGGATTCGACGTCGAGCAGCATCGTCCGCTCGACGTCGGCGACCAGTTCGGGCAGCGACTGGTCGAGCCTGCGCCGCAACGCCGTCAGCTCCCGGCCGACCCGCAGGATGCGCCGGTAGCCGTCGGGCGAATACCGTTCCTCCACACCGGGATCGTCGATCGCGTCGATCAGTCCCGCCTGCTCGGCGCGCTCGGTGACCAGCTCGGGAGTGTCGGATTCCTTTCCAGCGGCGGGAACCGGCGAGGAAAGCTCCCCTGCCCGCCGCCACAACGCCGCGAGGTCGGCCGCCGCCAGTCGCCAGCGCGCGCCGGTCAGCAGCCGCGCCGCCGCGCTCCCGGCCAGCGGATCGGCCAGCACCCGCAAGGTGCTGACCAGGTCGGCGACCTCGGGCTCGTCGAGCAGCCCACCGAGCCCGACGACCTCCACCGGCAGCCCGCGGGCCCGCAGTTCGGCCGCGATCGGCGCCATGTCGGCGCGGCGCCGCACCAGCACGGCCGCGGTCGGCGGCTTCCCGGTCTCCTCCTTCTCGGCGAACCAGCGCCGCGCGAGCGCGTCGGCCACCCACTCTCGTTCGGCGCGGATGTCCGGCAGCAGCGCGCAGGCGATGTCCGCGGGTCCCGCGCCGTCACGCGCACGCAGCCGCTCGACGCCGAGACCGCGGGCCCGCAGCGGTTCGGAGATCGCGTTGGCGAGGTCGAGGATCTCGGCCGGATTGCGGAAACTGGTCAACAGCCCGAAATCGTGCGCGGGCACGAGACGTTCGCCGTCGTGGCGCGGGAAGTCCGTGGTGAAGCGCGGCAGGTTCGCCGCGCTCGCGCCCCGCCAGCCGTAGATCGCCTGCGCCGGGTCGCCGACTGCGGTCACCGGCATCGGCGGATGCTCGACGCCGCCGAACAACGCGCGCAGCAGCACGCGCTGCGCGTGCCCGGTGTCCTGGTACTCGTCGAGCAACACCGCGCCGTAGCGTTCCCGTTCGCCCGCGACCACGGCCGGATAACCGCCGGCGAGCTGCGCGGCCAGGGACATCTGGTCGGCGAAGTCGAGTGCGCCCTCGGCCCGTTTGCGCCGGTGGTATTCCTCGACCAGCGGCAGCAGCGCGAGCCGGAACCGTTGCGCCGCCATGATTTCGGTGAGCTTGACCGGCAGCGCGGCCCGCTGTCCCTTTGCTCTCGGGGCGTTCTCGATGACATCGCACAGCCACGACGTGTACTGCGCGAGCCGCTCGGTGGACACCATGTGCTCGCCGAGTTCGCCCGCCAGCGCCAGCAGTTGCGCGGTCACCGTGGACGGCACGCGGTCGGTGTCGAGGTCATTGTCCCAAGTGGACACCACGCGGTGCGCGATCTGCCACGAGGACGTCTCCGACAGCAGCCGAACGCCGGGCTGCACCGGAAGCCGCAACCCGTGTTCCGACAGCAGACGGCCCGCGTAGGCGTGGTAGGTCAGGACGGTCGGCTCCCCGGCGAGCACGGTGGCGCGCAGGCTGCCACTGGGGTCGAGCCGGTCCAGCAGGCCGGACCCGGCCAGCCGCCGCAACCGCGCGCGGACGCGCTCGCCGAGCTGACGCGCGGCCTTGCGGGTGAACGTCAGGCCCAGAACCCGTTCCGGGGTCACGATTCCGTTGGCGACCAGCCAGACGACGCGCGCGGCCATCGTCTCGGTCTTGCCCGCGCCCGCCCCGGCGACGACGAGCGAGGGCTCGACCGGCGCGGCGATCACGGTGGCCTGTTCCGGGGTCGGGCGGTGCAGGCCGAGCGCGTCGGCGATTTCGGCCGGTTCGACCGGATTCGCGATGAGCAACGGGCTCACGGGCCGGTCACCTGCCTGCCCTCCGGGCGCAGCGGGCAGCAACCGCGGGCCGGGCAGCGATCGCAGTCGGGGTTCTCGTTGGCCTGGTAGTCCGGGCCGACCGCCGCGGCCGCCGCGTCACGGACCAGTTCCAGCCACTGCTTGCCACCCTCTTCGTCGAGCGGCGCCTGATCCCGTTGCGTGGCCCCGGTTTTGTTGTTCGACTTCGCGACGTACACCAGCCGCGCGCCGCCCGGGGTGTCCTTGCCCCCGATCGCACCGAGCAACACGGCCAGCTGGTACGCGGCCAGCTGCGGGTGTGCCTCGGCGTCGGCGCCGGACACCGGGACCTTGCCGGTCTTGATGTCCACGATGACCGGGCGGCCGTCCTTGTCCAGCTCGACGCGGTCGACACGGCCGCGGAGCATGACGCGGACCTCGTCGTCGCCCATCGGCAGCTCGACCTCGATGTCCTGTTCGACGCCTGCCTCGATCAGCTCGCGGCGGCTTTGTTCCAGCCAGGACACGAAGTTCCGCAACATCTGCTCGACGCGGTTGCGTTCCCGGCGGGAGAACCACGGCGCGCCGGCGTCGACCCGTGCCCAGGCGTCGTCCAGCGCGGCCTGCAGCTGTTCCTCCGTGCTGCCACCGGCGACGGCCTGCGCGAGGCCGTGCACCAGCGTCCCGGTGACCGCGGCGAGCTGCGCCGGATCACTGCCGCCGTGCCGCTCGATGAGCCAGCGCAACGGGCATTTGACCAGAATCTCCACTGTGGACGGGGAAACCCTGATCAGGTCACCGGGTTTGTGCACGGGGTCCTCAGTGGACGGTTCGAGCAGCCCGTACCAGGTGTCCGGATGCGCGCCGGGCACCCCGGCCTTCGCCAGCCGGGCCAGCTGGGTGGCCGCGCGCTGCCGGCGTTCGGGATCGCTCTTGTCGTCGCAGACGACCTCTCGCAGCTCGCCGACGAGTTCGGCGAGTACGAGCGAACGTCCCGGCGGCTTCATGCGCGAGTCCAGCGCCCCGTCCTCGGCGCCGTTCTCCTCCAGATCGTCGAGGAATCGCGACGGCTGCTCGTCCTCGCCCGCGACGGCGGTGACCAGCAGCGTCTGCCGCGCGCGCCCGGCCGCGAGGTAGAACAGCCGCCGTTCCTCGGCGAGGATCGGCGCCGTCGCGGAGACCTTGTCATCGTCCACTCCGGACAGCAGGTCGACGAGTTTTTCCACGCCGAGAACGGAACCACGCAGCCGCAGATCCGGCCATGCGCCTTCCTGAACGCCAGCGACGGCGACGACCGTCCATTCGCGACCCGCAGCTGCATGGGCTGTCATCAGCGAGACGCCCTCGGCCGGGATCGCGGCGGGGGCGAGGGTGTCGCCGCCGATGTTCTGCGCGGCAAGGTAGTCCGCGAACGCGGCGACGCTCGCGCGCGGCAGCCTGTCGACATAGCGACCGGCGGCGTCGAACAGTGCGACCACCGCGTCGAGATCCCGGTCTGCCTGCGAACCGAGTGAACCGCCGCGTTCGACCAGCCGCAGCAACCGGTCCTCCTGGCCGCTGGCCTGCCACAGCTCCCATAAGACGTTCTCGACGCCTTCACCGCGCCGCACGGCCTCGCGCGTGACGTGCAGCAGCTTGCCGACACGGCGCACCGGACCCGCTTCGGCGTCCGCCAGCCCGGCGAGAATGTCCCCGCCCTGCAAGGCTTCCACGAGCAGTTCGTCGCTGGAACGCTGACCACCGCCCGCGAGTTCCAGACGCCGCAGGCCGCGTCGAAGGCGCCGCAACGCGAGCGGGTCGGCGCCGCCGAGCGGGGACGACAGCAGCATCTCGGCAAGGTCGACGTCGAGCAGTTCGGGTTCCGCGCCGAGCCGGAGCACGGCCAGCAGCGGCCGGACCGCGGGCTGTCTGGCCAGCGGCAGTTCCTCGGTCGCCGACCCGATCGGCACCCCAGCGGCGCGTAAAGCCCGTTGCAGGACAAGGAAAGTCCGCGCGGGCGAGCGGACCAGCACCGCGATCTCCGACCACGGGACGCCGTCGACGAGGTGCGCGCGGCGCAGCTGATCGGCGATCCAGCTCGCCTCCGCCGCCGGTGTCGGCATCAGCCGGACGCGGACCTTCCCGCCGCGCGCGTCAGGCGAGGAGACGATCTTACGATGCGGCGAAGCGCCGGGGAGCGTCGCGGCGAGTTTCGTGACGGCCGTGCGGATCGCGGGCGCGAGCCGGTGCGACGTGGTGAGCGTGACCGTGCGATCGCCGTCGGGGTCGGCGTCGGCGAACAGCCGAGGATCGGCGCCACGGAAGGAAAAAACGGACTGGTCGGGGTCGCCCGCGACGACGAATTCCTCCGCCGCGTGGCCGATCGCGCGGATCAGCTGGGTCTGCAGCGGATCGAGGTGGTGGCCGTCGTCGACGAACAGATGCCGCACGCGAGACTGCTCCCGCGCGCGCAGTTCCTCGTCGTCCTCCAGAGCCAGCAGCGCGGACGTGACCAGCTCGGCGGCGTCCAGCGCGGGCGCGCTCGCCCGGCCGAGCGCGTTGCCCCCGGCGCCCGAGAGCATCGTGACTTCCTCGTACTGCGACCAGAACTTGCCCGCGGCGACCCATTCCTCGCGATCACGGCGACGGCCCAGCTCGACGAGGTCCTCCGGGCCGAGGCCGCGCTCGGCGGCCCGCGAGAGCAGATCACGCAGTTCCTCGGCGAATCCGGGGACGAGCAGCGCGGGCCGCAACTGTTCGGGCCAGTCCGGCGCGCCCGCTTCGAGGTCACCGGCGAGCAGTTCGCGCACGACGACGTCCTGCTCGGCACCGGCGAGCAAGCGTGGCGCGGGCAGTTCCTCGGCGGCGGCCTCCAAGCGCAGGAGCGCGTAAGCGTACGAATGGACCGTTCGCACCAGGGGTTCGCGGACGGTACGCGGCAGGGGCGAAGTCTGCTCGGGGTCGGACGTCAGGCGTCGCGTGATGTCGGCCCGCAGCGCCTCGGCGGCCTTACGGGACGTGGTGAGCAGCAGAACGCTCTCCGGGTCGGCGCCGTCGGCGATGCGCCGGGCGGCTGCGGAGGCGAGCAGCGCTGTCTTCCCGGTGCCGGGGCCGCCGAGCACGCGCAGGAAGCCCTGCGGCGCGGACAACACTCGCCGGGCGCCGGAATCCCAGGTGAACGTGGGCGTGCCGGGGACCGGCGTGCGCACCAGCCGCGCGCTCGCCTGACCCGTTCTCCGCGCGTTCACATCTGGCATGGAATCACGCGACGCGGCCGTGCCCCCGCACCGGCTCGCCGAAGTGTCGTACCCATGCGGCAAAGTGCACGGCATGGACGACGAACTGCACGAACGGGTGCGGTCGGTGATCGCGGACGTCCCGGCGGGCACGGTCGCCACCTACGGCGACATCGCGGCGCTGGCCGGTGCGCCCTCGCCCCGGCTGGTCGGCCGGATCCTCGCCGAGGACGGGCACGACCTGCCGTGGCACCGCGTGCTGCGTGCGAACGGGACGCCGGCGCCGCATCTGCTGGACGAACAGTTGCAACGATTGCGCGCGGAGGGCGTCTTCCCCGACGACCAGCGCGTTGACCTGCGAAAATACCGATGGCGCCCGGAAGGCGCCGAAGATCACGAACCGGAGGGGCTTTTCTAGGAGCTGTTTTAGGTTAGCCTGCCCTAATGAGCACGAAGGTTGACCGTCCGTCCGTGACCTATCACCACGCACGGGTGACGGTGGTCCAGCGGATCACGCCGCACATGACCCGGGTGACGTTCTCGGCGTCGTCGTTCGGCGAGGTGCCCGCCGGTCCGCCGGATCAGTACGTGAAGGTGTTCTTCCCGCTCGAAGGCCAGGAGGAGCCCCAGCTCCCACCGCCGGTGGCGGGCGACGAGGTGTTGTCGTGGTACCGCACGTACTTGGCGATGCCCGACGACACACGCCCGCCGATGCGGACCTACACCGTGCGCGCGCACCGGCCCGAGCAGTGCGAGATCGACGTGGACTTCGTGCTGCACGGCGACGACGGCCCGGCCTCGGCGTGGGCAGGCCGCGCGACACCCGGTGATCGCGTCGCCTTCGTGGGGCCACACGGGCTGTACAAGGTCCCCGACGACACCGACTGGCAGCTGCTCGTCGGCGATGAGACGGCGCTGCCCGCGATCGGCGCGATCCTGGAAGGCCTCTCGCCGTCCACGCGGGCCTCGGTGTACGTCGAGATCGGCGATGCCGGGGAGCGGCAGACCTTCGACACCCGGGGCTCGGTGGAGCTGCACTGGATCCTGCGCGGCGCCCGCCCGCACGGTGACGCGCTCCTCGACGCCGTCCGCACCGCGGACCTCCCCGGGGGCGCGCCTTACGCGTGGGTGTCGGGCGAAGCGGGCGTGGTGAAGCTCGTCCGCCGACACCTCGTGCAGGAACGCGGTGTCGACAAACGCGCAATCTGCTTCACCGGGTACTGGCGCCACGGCGTGAGCGAAGAAGCCGCGAGCCGCGAAAGCATCCGCAAGATCGAGTCCGGCGAGACTCCCGCCGACGACGACTGATCCCGTTTTCCGTCGGCCTCCGCCCGTAGGCTGTTTGGTAGGGGCCCTGAAGGTGTCCTGAATCTTCCGTTCATTCCTTCGCCGTGCCGTCAAGGCCACCTTGCGGGCATCCGATGCCCGTAAGGAGTCCTTGAC